>JAEWKL010000224.1 GCA_023386115.1 Pseudomonadota bacterium | reverse complement strand
GAGATCAGCTAGGCGGGCGGTTCAGCCGTGCTGCCCGCATCCGCAGCCCGGGGCGTGCGCACCGCCCGGCCAGCGCGAGGCGCGGATGACGGAACAGAAATTCCCCTTTCGGAAACCTGGCTCCTTGTCGGCGATCACGTCGGCCTTGACGTTGCCGAAGGTGGTGTCGGGCTTGTGCTTGATGCCGTCGTAGAAGGCCTGGATGATGTCCTCCTTGAAGTCCGGCGTGCGCGGGAACGCAGAGACGACCGCCTCCCGCTCGACATCGGAATACTGTCCGTAGCCGAGGCCGAGCACGTCCATCTCGACTCCGGCCGTGACCAGCGCGACCACCGGATGCATGTGAACCGGGATGCCGGGCGTGGTGTGCAGCGCGATCGCCGTCCAGACCGTCTCGATATCCGTCTCGGGAACGCCGTGCGCCTTCAGGAAGTCCCGGGCGGCGTTCGCTCCGTCCACCTCGAAGCGCTCCGTCGCGCTGCTGTGATCCGGCATCAGGCCGAGGTCGTGGAACATGGCCCCCGCATAGAGCAGCTCGCGATCGAAGGTCAGGCCGCGGTGGAAGCCGGCCAGTGCGCCGAACTGATAGACGCGGCTCGAATGGTTGAAGAGCAGCTCGGTCTCGGTGTCGCGAACGAACTCGGTGATCGTGCGGGCGAGCGCGCTGTCGGGAATGGCGGCCTCGGACTGGATGCTCATGGCTGATGTCATGGCTGATGTCATGGCGGATCTCCTTTGCGCCGGGAGTTCCGATGAGCTACGAGGCTTCACGCATGGCATCAATCATCGTAAAACGACACTTTCTGCCATCGTGCGCGCAACATCGGCCACGGAGCCCGCATGGCAGCCTTCACGGCACCCCGTTCCGTCGCGGTCCTCGCCCTGCCGGGAGTCCAGCTCCTCGACGTGGCGGGCCCGCTCGACGTCTTCGCCGAGGCGAACGCCCAGAGCGGCCGCCCGATCTACGACCTTGCCGTCGTGGGAACCGAGCCGGGTCCGATCACCACGTCGTCGGGACGGGGCCTCCTCGCCGATCGGGTCGCTCCCGAGGGTGCGCCGACGCGGTTCGACACCCTCCTCGTCGCCGGCGCGCCGCGGATCCAGGAGCTGGAGGTTCGCGCGGATCTCCTGGACTGGCTCCGACGGAGTGCGGCGCAGTGCCGGCGCTACGGTTCGGTCTGCAGCGGGGCTTTCCTCCTCGGGCAGGCCGGCCTGCTCGACGGCCATCGGGTGACGACGCACTGGGCGGTGGCGGAGGCTCTGGCGCGGAGATTTCCCGAGGCCTCCGTCGAGCCCGACGCGATCTGCCTGTTCGACGGAGCGTTGCGGAGCGCGGCCGGGGTGACGGCCGGGCTCGATCTCGCTCTGGCCCTCGTCGAGGAGGATCTGGGCGACGAGATCGCCCGGCGGGTCGCGGCCCAGCTGGTCATGTTCTTCAAGCGCGGCGGCGGCCAGATGCAGTTCAGCCGCCGTGGGGTCAGCGCTCCGGTCGGCCGCTCGGCCCTGCAGGAGGTGCAGCGTTGGGTGGCCGCCCATCCGGCCGAGGATCACGGCGTCGATCGCCTGGCCGAACGCGCGGGCATGAGCCCCCGCCATTTCGCGCGCCTGTTCCGGGCCGAGACGGGCCTCACGCCCGCCGCCTATGTCGAGACCGTCCGGATCGAGGCCGTCCGCCGCCTCCTCGAGACGGAGGACGCGGTCCTCAAGCAGATCGCGGGGGCCTGCGGCTTTCGCGACGCCGACACGCTCCGGCGGGCGTTCCTGCGCCGGGTCGGCACCACGCCGGCCGAGTACAGGCGCCGGCACGCCCGGACCCGAGAGCCTGTTTGACGCCCCCCGACAGTATCAACCTTCCTGCGGTCATTGCGGGCTCCGCTGCGCGGCCCCGGAATGACCGGAGGTTGTCGAGATCGGCGGAGGATCATCGAGCAGGCATTCACCACCTTTTCGGCGACGTGCGATCGTCACGGCCATGCCGATGATGCCGGCCGGGTCAGGCGAACTGGAAGTCGCCGGACGACAGCGTTTTCAGCATCGTATTCTGCAGAGTCAGCGTGTGATCGGGGCCGGCCGTGACGACCACGTCCCCCCCGACCTGGGCGGCGTGCGCCCGCATCTCGGCGAAGCTCGCGAAGGTGGCACGGTCGAACTGGACGGTATCGATCCGCGGCCTGAAATCCGTCACGGTCGCCTTCCCGAAGCCCGGTGCGAGCACGAAGGTGTCGGATCCCGCACCTCCGGTCAGGATGTCGGTGCCGTCTCCGGCGATCAGCACGTCGTCGAACCGGCCGCCGGTCAACCGGTCGTCACCGTTGCCGGCGATCAGCATCGTGGCGGTGTCGAGGCCGAGCAGCCGCCCGAGGATGGGATCGGGAGCCGCCGCGAGGACGTCGTTGCCGTCCGTGCCCATGACGACGGCCTGGCCGGGGGCGGCAGTCGCGATCGTCAGGGTGCCGGTGGCGGAGCCGCCATGGCCGTCCTCGACCGTGTAGGCGAAGCGGTCGAGCGGCACGATGCCGGGCGGCACCACCTGGGCGAGAAGCCCGCGCAGGCCGGGCTCGTAGGCGTAGCCGCCGTCCGGGCGCAGCGTCAGGTCGCCATAGGCGCCGGCGACCCGCGCCGCCGTGCCGGAGCCGAGCGCCGCCGAGCCGCGGGCGCCCCGGACCGCCGTCACCGTCAGGGTATCGTGGGCATCCGCGTCCCGGTCGTTGGCGAGGACGCCTCTTTCCGCCCCGACCACGAGACGGTCGAGGAACCGCACCCCGGCGGTGTCGGCCTGCGCGGTGGGTGCGTCGTTCGCGCCGGTCAATGTCACCGTCACCGCCTGGCTCGCCCGACCGCCCTGGTGGTCGTCGATCCCGACCGTCGCGACGAGCGTGACCCGCTCGCCGGCGCCGAGAAAGTCGATCGTGCCGTCCGGCAGGCCGAAGCGCCAGCCGATCGCGCCGTCCGGCGGGACCGCGGATCCGGTGACGAGGCTGAACGCCGAGGTGATCGCGCTCGCCTGGGCCGCCGTCAGCGTCCGGGCCGCCCCCGCGGCGTCCGTCGACGCGAGGGTCAGCCCCGTGACCGCGGCGCTCGGGCGGTCGCCGAGATCGGCGTCGTCAACGACGATCCAGCCGGCCGCGCCGTCAAGCGTGCTGCTGCCGCTCCGTCCCGCCTGCTCGACGACCGCCCCGGTCACCAGCGAGCGCGCCTCATCGACCACCGGCGCATCGTTGCTGCCGGTCACCGTGAAGGTCACCGGCTGCGTCGCGACCGCGCCGGCGCCGTCGGTGACGCTCACCGCGTAGGTCGCCGACACGGTCTCGCCGGCGCCGAGGAAATCGGCGAGCCGGTCGGCGAGGGCGAAGTCGAGATCGACCCGGCCGCTCCCGGCCCCGTCGGTCAGGCGCGCGGTCGCGGCCCCCGCGAGCGCCGTCGCCAGCCCCTCGGG
>JAEWKL010000210.1 GCA_023386115.1 Pseudomonadota bacterium | reverse complement strand
CCAGTAGGCCGGCGCCCCGCCGCCCGAGCGGAGCCCACGTGCCGACTCCTCAGCGCCCCGCCCCGGCGGGGCGCGCTTGTGTGACGGCGGGCCCGACGGCGGGCCGTGCCGCGGAGAACGACAAGATGCGACTTCAGGGGGGAACAGAAGAGGCGTCGGGAGCCGCCCGCGGGCGCCCGCGCGGTTTCCTGCCGTGAAGGATCTCGTCGCCGCCCTCGGCCTGGCGCTGGCCATCGAGGGCCTGCTCTGCGCCGCCTTTCCGGCGGCGATGCGCCGGGCGATGCAGGAGGCCTCGCAGACCCCGATGGAGCGGATGCGCCTCGTCGGCCTCCTCTCGGCGGCGGCCGGCGTCGTCGTGGTCGGCGTCGTCCGCCTGCTCCTCGGCTGATCCGCTTCGGGCGACGAGCCGGGGCTTGAACCGGTCCGTCGGGAGACGATCTTAAGGAACGCTCCCGGGGCCCGGTCGCCCGGGGGCAGCCCGGTCCGTACGGATGGGGGCGGAACGCTGCCTCCCCGCGCGCGCCGGGCGAAAACCGTTTCGACGACGATCCTGCCCAACGAGGTTTCCTGATGGCCGCTTCCTCGCGCCGTAACCCCGCCTTCGCGAGACGGCGCCTGCCCGCCCTCGCGGGTGCTCTCCTGGCCCTGTCCGTCGGCACCGCCGCGCTGCCGGGCGCGGCCCTGGCCAAGGGACCCGAATCGCTGGCCGACCTCGCCGAGCAGGTGACCGATGCGGTGGTGAACATCTCGGCGTCCACCACCGTGGAAGCGCGCGGCCGCACCCTGCCGCAGCTGCCGCAGGGCACCCCCTTCGAGGACCTCTTCGAAGAATTCTTCAACCGCCGCGGCCAGGGTGGGGGCGGCGGTGAGAGCCAGCCGCGGGCGCCGCGCCGCTCGAACTCGCTCGGCTCCGGCTTCATCATCGACTCGTCCGGCATCGTGGTCACCAACAATCACGTCATCGGCGACGCCAACGACATCCAGGTGATCCTGCATGACGGCCGCAAGCTGAAGGCCGAGATCGTCGGCAAGGATTCGAAGATCGACCTCGCGGTGCTGCGGGTGAAGCCCGATCCGGACCGGCCCCTGAAGGCGGTGCCGCTCGGCGATTCCGACAAGATGCGGCCGGGCGACTGGGTGATCGCGATCGGTAACCCGTTCGGCCTCGGCGGCTCGGTCTCGGCCGGCATCGTCTCGGCGCGCGGCCGCAACATCGAGTCCGGCCCCTACGACAACTACATCCAGACCGACGCCGCCATCAACAAGGGCAATTCCGGCGGTCCGCTGTTCAACATGAACGGCGAAGTGATCGGCATCAACACCGCGATCCTGTCGCCGACCGGCGGCTCGGTCGGCATCGGCTTCGCGGTTCCCACCGCCACGGCCGGCCCGGTGATCGACCAGCTGCGCCAGTTCGGCGAGGTGCGCCGCGGCTGGCTCGGCGTGCGGATCCAGAACGTCGACGACACCACGGCGGAAGCACTCGGCCTCAAGGGCGGCGGCCGCGGCGCGCTGATCGCCGGCGTCGACGACAAGGGTCCGGCCAAGACCGCCGGCCTCGAGGTCGGCGACGTGATCACCAAGTTCAACGGCGTCGACGTCAAGAGCTCGAGCGACCTGCCCCGCATCGTCGCCTCGACCCCGGTCGGCAAGGTCGTCGACGTGACCACGATCCGCAAGGGCCAGGAGCAGACCAAGCAGGTCACCCTCGGCCGCCTGGAGGACAGCGACAAGCCGCAGCAGCAGGCGAACCTCAGCCGGCCGCAGCCGGAGGCCGACGTCACCCGCCAGGCGCTGGGCCTCAACCTCACGGGCCTTTCCGACGAGGCGCGCAAGCGCTTCGGGGTGAAGGACGGCGTCAAGGGCGTGCTGGTCACCCGGGTCGACCCGAACTCCAACGCCGCCGACAAGCGCATCCAGCCGGGCGACGTGATCGTCGAGGTGGGCCAGGAGGCGGTGAATTCCCCCGCCGACGTCACCCGCCGCATCGACCAGATCAAGAAGGACGGCCGCAAGTCGGCGCTGCTCCTCGTCTCCAACAAGGAGGGTGAGGTGCGGTTCGTGGCGCTGAGCCTGGAGTAATAGGGTCGTCGTACGGCGGGTTTTGCAACTCGCCGTGCGGATGCACGGTACCTGTTCGATCTGCTTCAACCGTATTGGCACTCGCTTCGTCATCCCGGGGCCGCGTAGCGGAACCCGGGATCCGTAATCGCCGACGTTTCAGGATGAAGCGGAACGCTAAACGCCTCTTTCTCGAATCGTCAGCGGTTATGGATCCCGGGTTCTCGCCTTTCGGCGAGCCCCGGGATGACCGGGATGACGATGGAGAAAACTCAAAGCAATTCACCCCGCCTCGATCTCAGGAAGAGTCGAGGGCGGGGTGAATGCTTTGAGCGGCATGAGACGTGAACACGCTTCGACGAGCCGGCCTATCTACGGCCGGCCATCCCCTCACCGCTGCGGATCGATCAGCGGCGACCAGGTCGGGTCGGAGGCGTAGGACGGGGTCGGGACCGGCTGCTCGACCTTGCCGGTGATGTCGACCATGTAGAGCTTGCCGCCGGCTTGGCCGCCGGGATCGCGGAAGAAGATCAGGTACTGGCCGTTCGGCGCCCAGGTCGGGCCCTCGTTGTGGAAGCCCTCGGTGAGCACCCGCTCGCCGCTGCCGTCGGGCTTCATGATGCAGATCGAGAACGAGCCCTTCCGCTGACGCGTGAAGGCGATGTAGTCGCCCCGCGGCGACCAGGCGGGCTGCGAGGCCGAGCCGTCGCCGAAGGACAGGCGGCGCGGGTTCGAGCCGTCGGCACCCATGATGTAGATCTGCTGCTGGCCGCCGCGGTCGGATTCGAACACGATCTCGCGTCCGTCGGGAGAGAAGGACGGCGAGGTGTCGATGGCGTTGGCGTTGGTGATCCGGGTCTGCGCCTTGGAGGCGAGGTCCATCACGTAGATGCTGGCATTGCCGCCGTCCTGGTCGCTCATCACCAGGCGGCGCCCGTCCGGCGAGAAGCGCGGGCTGGTGCTCATCTCGGCGTTGGTCGGGATCACCTGCCGCGAGCCGGTCGAGAGGTTGATCACCTGGACCCGCGGCTGCTGGCCGGTGACCTGGGACATGTAGGTGATGTCCTGGGTCGAGGGCGAGTAGCGCGGCGCCACCACCGAGGCCTCGCCGCTCGTCAGGTAGCGCACGTTGGCGCCGTCCTGGTCCATGATGGCGAGGCGCTTGCGGCGGTGCTCCTTCGAGCCCGATTCGTCGACGAAGGCGACCCGGGTGTCGAAGAAGCCGCCGATGCCGGTGATCTTGGTGTAGACCGCATCCGAGATCAGGTGGCCCATGCGGCGCGCATTGGCGCCGTCACCCGCATATTGCTGGCCGATCATCTGCTGGCCCGACAGCACGTCCCACAGCCGGAACTCGGCCTTGAGGCGGCCCGACCCGTCGCGGGTGACCCGTCCCGTGACGAGACCCTGCACCCCGGTTTCCTTCCAAGCGGCAAAATTCGGGGCGGCGTCGAAGTTCGGATTCTCGGGGAAGCGCGCCTTCTCGACCGGGGTGAAGTAGCCGGACCCCTTCAGGTTGTTGGTCACGATGCCCGACAGGGTCGGGCCGAGGCCCGGATCGCCGGAGAAGTCGGCGATGGCGATCGGCATCGGCTGGAAGGCGCCGCCGGGGCCGATGCGCAGGTTCAGCTGCGCCTGCGCGGTGTCGGGGAATCCCGAGACGAGGCCGGCGGTGAGGCACAGCCACAGGACAGCGGCGAGCGCGTGACGCAATCGCGAGGGGGAGTGCATGGAGGGGACGTCCGTCGTGGGGTGAAGCAAGCAGCGTGAGGATCGTCAGGCCCGCGGCAGCTCGAACTCCGCGTTGATGACCCGCCAATCGTTGTAGAACGGGGCGTACTGGGACGGGATGCGGAACGGCGCGCAGCGCCGCACCGCCCGCACCGCGGCCTCGGCGATCGAGCGATCGACCGCGCTGCCGCCGGCCCGCAGGATGCGCGGATCGGTGGTGAGGGACCCGTCGGGGTTCAGGCGGATGTCGAGCTGCGGCAGCACGATGCCCTGCGCGGCACCGGGGGGGGCCGAGTAGCAGCGCTCGATCTGCTGCTGCAGCAGGCCGACCAGGGCGTCGCGCTGGCTCGGGTTGAGGCGCTGCGACGTGCCGGTGGCGGCGCCGAGGGCCGCCGTGCGC
>JAEWKL010000199.1 GCA_023386115.1 Pseudomonadota bacterium | reverse complement strand
GAGGAGGACCCCGCGCCGCGCGCCGCGGCGGCCCTGGAGCGCAGCACGTCGCTCGGCTGGCGCGCCGTGCTGGCGGCGCACGAGGCCGCATGGGCGGAACGCTGGGCGATGAGCGATGTCGTCATCGAGGGCGACGACGGATTGCAGCGAGCGCTGCGTTTCGCCATCTACCATCTGACGAGTGCCGCCAACCCGGACGACGAGCGGGTGTCGATCGGCGCGCGCGGGCTCACGGGCGACGCCTATTTCGGCCACGTCTTCTGGGACACCGAGATCTACCTCCTGCCGTTCTACACTGCGACCTGGCCCGAAGCGGCGCGGGCGCTGCTGATGTACCGCTTCCACACCCTGCCGGGCGCGCGGGAGAACGCCGTGCGCATGGGCTATCGCGGCGCGCTCTACCCGTGGGAATCCGCCGATACGGGAGCCGAGACGACGCCCGAGTCGGTGCTGGGCCCGGACGGTACGCCCGTCGAGATCCTGACCGGCAAGATGGAGCATCACATCAGTGCCGATGTCGCGTACGCGGTCTGGCACTACTGGCGCGCCACCGGCGACGATGCCTTCCTGCTGCAGGCCGGTGCCGAGATCCTGCTCGAGACGGCCCGGTTCTGGGTCTCCCGCGCCGTGCTCGAGACCGACGGGCGACGACATATCCGGAACGTGATCGGGCCGGACGAGTATCACGAGGACGTGGACGACAACGCCTTCACCAACGTGATGGCCCGATGGACCATCGCCCGCGGCCTGGAGGTCGTCGCGCTGCTGCGGGCGCGCTGGCCCGACAAGGCGACCGCGCTCCGGGCGTCGCTTGCGCTCGACGACGACGAACTTGCGACATGGCAGGAGGCGATCGGGCAGATCGTCGATGGGCGCGACCCCGGATCCGGGCTCTACGAGCAGTTCGCGGGCTTCCACAACCTCGTCCTTCTCGACGTGGCGGACTACGCCGACCATGCATTGCCGATCGACGTCGTCATCGGCCGCGAACGGACGCGCGGCTCGCAGGTGGTCAAGCAGGCCGACGTGGTGGCTCTGATCGCGCTCCTGCCGCAGGCCTTCCCGGACTCATCGGCCGAGACCAACTTCCACCACTACGAGCCGCGCTGCGCGCACGGCAGCTCGCTCAGCGCGGCCATGCACGCCCTCGTCGCGGCGCGCCTGGGTCACGCCGAGACGGCCTTGCGCTACATGCACGAGACGGCGTCCCTCGACCTCGACCCTGACCCGAACAGTGCGGGGGGCGTGCGCATCGCCGGGCTCGGCGGATTGTGGCAGGCGGTGGTGCGCGGCTTCGGCGGCCTGACCTTGGCCGGCGAACGACTGGAGATCGACCCGCGCTTGCCGCCGCAGTGGCGGTCGCTGGCGTTCCGGACGCGCTGGAGGGATCGAATCGTGGGAATCCGGATCACCCCCGAAGGCGTGGAGGTGAGGCTGCTGGCGGGTGAACGCATGGAGATCGGCATCAGGGGCGCCGCGATGATTGTAGAGGAGGGCAAGGTGCTACGAGCCGGCTCGGCGTGACCGAGCTGGAGATCGGTTTTTGATTCGGTAAAATTTGCTGTTCGACGGGATGCGGCTTCCGACGGCACCGCGTGACATGCCTCATGCCCCGTCGCGAGTCGATCCTGACGCCGATTGCCCGGACTGCCAGGCCTCATACCACCGCGCCTTCGAAAGGGTCCGTTCGAAGGCGCAGCGGAATATTATGCTGGAGTCAAATCAGAATCCGATATGAAGCAGAGTTCCGATCGATGCTGACCGCCCCGGCGCACCGACGATCATTTCCAGCATCGCATCATGGACTTCTCCCGGCTGGGTCTGGGGCCCCGTTTCAGTGCGGATCCACACTCCAGTGGGCCTGGGCGACCGATGCTTGCTTTCGCACGGCAGGGTTGGGCACAAGGATGCCGCTAGAGCGCTGTTTCATTTAACGTTACATGAAGCTTGGCTCCCAATTTATTTACGCGAGATATATCCAAAGCTTACAGGATACATGCGAATACCGATAAATGATGAATTGCAAAGCCAGCGCGTGCATGTTCTAACATAGAGCCCTGATCTGGTGGCAGACGGGGCTCATCATGTCCTCTGAAATTCTGTCAGATGATAGTTGGAGCATCAATCCAGCTGAGCGCGCGCGAACTTACAGTAAATCGAAAAAAACAATCCACATATGCTCAGTTCACGCACACGCAATTCGTGCAATATATGAAATGTTAATCGAAATGAACATCGATCCCGATGAATTGCTCAAGCATGCTGGGATCGAACAGTGGAAAATAATGGTTCCGGAAGCCATCTCGTTCGCATCATTGGGCCGCCTCACCGCCCTCGCAGCCAGCCAAACCCAATGCGCCCACTTCGGCCTTCTCGTCGGTCAGCGGACCACGCTCGCTTCTCTCGGCCTTCTCGGGACGCTGCTGCAGCATTCAGAGACGATCGGTGACGCGTTGCGTGCCCTGGAGACCCACTACGACCTCCTGAACCGCGGCGCGCTGATCGAGGTGACGTGCGACGCCGCCGTCGCCACCGTGCGATATTCGCCCTACGATCCCGACGCCGAGGGCATCGCGCTTCACTGCGAGCGAGCCATTGCGGCGCTGACCAAGGTCCTGCGGTCGCTCTGCGGTCCCGACTGGAGCCCGGACGAGGTGCTGCTGCCGCGCCTGGATCCGCCGGATACCGGCCCCTATCGCAGCTTCTTCCGCTGCCCGGTCCGGTTCGAGCAGGAAATCGCCGCCCTGGTGTTTCCAGCCCGGTGCCTACGGCAGCCCATCGCGAACGCGAGGCCCGTCATCCGGAGCATGGTCGAGCGCCGCATTCGGCAGCTTGAAGCTGTCGTCCCGTTCGACCTGAGCGGCGAGATTCGGCGACAGGTGCGCTCAACCGTGGTCAGAAGGCGGGTCGAGAAGGGGCAGATCGCGCGGTCGCTGGCAATCTGCCATCGAACGCTCTCGCGCCGCCTGAAGGCCGAGGGGACGACTTTCCGGTCGGTCGCGGACCAGACGCGGCTCGGGATGGCCAAGCAGCTGCTCTCCGACACCAATCTGAGCTTGGCGGAGATCTCGGCCGTCCTGGAGTTCTCGGAGCCGGCTGCATTCACGCACGCTTTCCGGCGCTGGACCGACACTACGCCGAGCGCATGGCGAAGACAACAACGGAGCAACTGAGAGGCTACGGGTCGATCCTATCTCGCAGCCAGGAGAACACCGCGATGAACCACGTAAGTCTTGTCCGTGTCGCCGCACTCGGCCTGAATCTTGGGCTTGGCCTGGGTCTCGGAGCATCGGTCGCGGTATTGGATGCGCGGGCGGCGGGGGCTGGCCTGTCTGGCTACCAAGGTGCCTGGGTCTTGAGCGGGCGCGACTGTGCCCAGGTCTATTCTCCGATGGGCAAGGGTGTGTCGTTCAAGAAGCCACTCGACCTTTTCGCTCCTGCCTTCATGGTCTCCGCCAATCGCTTGAGAACGCCAGCGGCATCCTGCCGGATCGCATCGGTCAGACCGGACGGTGAGCGTCAGGTTCTGATCCTGGATTGCACGAATGCAGTGGCAAATAATGAAGTAAAAGTGTTTATGAAGATTATGCCGAATGGCTTTCTGAAACGGTATTATAGCCAGGATGATACGGCAGGAATCGATTATGAGCGCTGCGGGTGATGGAGGACGGCTGCGCTACCTGCGATCAACTGCGCCGAGCGTGGCGCCCAATCGAGCAAACGATGGGTGTATTGGGATCATATTCACGAGTAATTCTCTCCGTTATGCACGTTCAGGCTCTGGCGGCCGTTGTCGTCGCGGCACTCTCGGCTGTGGCCACGCCGCCGCTCGTGGGCCCATTCTGGACCGAAATGGAAATACGGTCGTTCGTGGCGCAGGCGCCTAACCTGTGATGCAAGCCGCTTTCCCCGTTGATCTTTTCCCCTACGGAGACTCGTCTCTCGGACGGCGCATCAGCGCCGGGGCCCGTTCGGGCTGAAGCTGGCGCCGTCGAACGGGTCCGTTCGAAGGCGCGGCAGTATCACTCCCGAGATCCTCCTTGCCGTCGGACGGGAGGTCCGGGAACGCTCCGGGCTCGAGGAATCGCCCGGCTCCACTCCCCGCACAGAACAACCCCGCGGTTACCGCTATGCCGTCGGCCTTTGTCTCATTGTGGTTCGATTTTCGCGAATCTTGTATCCAGAATGAAATCATAACGACGCAGCGTCGAGATCGTCACGGTGCTCTCATGATCCGTGTCACGGGGATGAAGGGCGGAGCCGTGACCGGCTTGATCAGATGAAGTCATTCCCAGCACCCGCCGCCCGATGCGCGGCTCCGCCTCACCGGCAGTTCAGACAGAGCAGGCAGCCTCCCGATTGCGGATATATCTTTCCGTCAGCTCGGGAAAGTAACAATCAGGTGTAGAACATATGCGCGTTGAAATGATGGAAAAATGAAGATTATATTTTATAATTAAATTCGCAACTGCGAAATTGATCTCGTCATTCAATTTGAAAAATGCAGGCGACATTGGCGAGAGCCATGCGCTGCCGCACGAAAAATGCGCAGCGTGCCGCGAAAATGAGATGGACATCCCGACGCATAAAACCAACTATGGATACACAATCGACTCGATAGGGGGATGCCATGCGGACGGTGATCCAGGCCGGGCACGTGATCGCCTTCCAGGACGGCGGTCATCGCCATCTCAAGGGCGGGACGATCGTGATCGAGGACGACCGCATCGCCCAAGTGGGCGGCGGCGCCTTCGAGGGTGAGGCGGACGAGGTGATCGACGCGCGGGACAAGATCGTCACGCCCGGCTTCATCAATACGCATGCCCACCTGAGCGAGTCGCCGCTCGACCGCTCCTTCGTGGAGGATCGCGGGCCGCGGAATTTCTACCTGTCCGGCCTCTTCGAGTTCCTGACCGCCCGCGACGGGGCGATCACCGAGGCGGCGCGGCGCGCCTCCGTCGCCGCCTCGATGCCGGAGCTGATCCGCACCGGCACGACCACCATCGTCGAGATGGGGCTGCAGGGGCCTTACGTCGCCGAGCAGGCCGAGAAGGCGGGCCTGCGCGCCTATATCGGCGAGATGTACCGCTCCGGCCGCTGGTACACCAACGACGGCAAGAGCGTTCAGTACGAGTGGTGGGAGGATGACGGTGCCGCGGCGATGCAGCGGGCGGTGGATTTCATCGCGGCGATCGACGGGCGTGCCGAGGGGCGCATCAAGGGCTTCCTGACCCCGGTCCAGGTCGATACCTGCTCGGAGGCGCTGCTGCGGCGTTCGCGGGCGGTCGCCACCGAGATGAAGGTGCCGCTGGCGCTGCACGTCTCGCAATCGGTGCCGGAATTCCAGGAGATGGTGCGCCGCAACGGCTGCTCGCCGGTCGAATGGCTGGAGAAGATCGGCTTCCTCGGCGGCGACGTCATCCTCGGCCACGTCATCATGCCGGGCGGGTCGAGCTGGACCAACTACCACGCCGATGATGTCGGCATCCTGGCCGATACCGGGACCAACGTCGCCCACGCGGTCTGGGTCTTCGCCCGCCGCGGCATCGCGATGGAGAGCTACGCGCGCTACCTCGCCCGCGGGGTCAACATGACGCTCGCGACGGATACCTGTCCGCAGAGCATGATCGAGGCCCTGCGCTGGACCGCCGTCATCAGCAAGATCATGGACCGGCGCACGGAGGTCGCGACCGCGTCCGACGTGTTCAACTCGGCGACGCTGGCCGGCGCCAAGGCGCTCGGCCGCGACGATCTCGGCCGCATCGCGCCGGGCGCCAAGGCCGACCTCCTGTTCTGGGAAGGCCGCAGCCTGTTCATGACGCCGATGCGCGATCCTGTCCGCAACATCGTCTACTCGGCCCAGGCCGAGGACCTGAACGCCACGATGGTCGACGGCCGCTTCATCATGCAGGACCGGGTCGTGCCCGGGTTCGACATCGCGGCGCTCACCGCCGACCTGCAGAGCGGGGCGGAATCGATGTGGGCCAACATGCATCGCCAGGACTGGGCCAAGCGCGACATCAACCAGCTCTCGCCGGAGAGCTACCCCGAATTCCGGCGCTGATCGGCCGGGACGACCCGCTTCCACCGACGATGTCCTGCGGCCCTGGCCGCGGGACCAGGCATCATCTTCTCACGACCCGGCCGCGCCGCGATGGGGACAGCAATGACGCGCAAGAGACGGACGACCCTCGCCCTTCTGGCGACCTGCCTCGCGCTCGCCGGCGCGCCGGTCCGGGCGAGCGACCTCAAGGTCGTGATGGAGAGCCGGCTCGGGAATCTCGATCCGATCCTCAGCGCCTCGCACCAGACCCGCGATCACGGCTACCTCATCTACGACACGCTGTTCGGCCTCGACGCGAGCCAGGCCGTCCAGCCTCAGATGGTCGACACCTATACGGTCTCGCAGGACGGCAAGGTCTACAGCTTCCGCTTGCGCGATGGCCTGGCCTGGCACGACGGCAAGCCGGTCACCGCCGCCGACGTGGTCGCCTCGATCAAGCGCTGGGGCCAGCGCGACCGGATGGGCATGGCGCTCAAGTCGATCACCACCGATCTCGCGCCCCCGGACGACAGGACCTTCACCCTCACCCTGTCGCAAGCCTCGGGCGTCGTCCTCGAGGCCTTCGCCAAGCCGAGCGGCGTGCCGCTCTTCATCATGCCAGCCCGCGTCGCGGCGACGCCCGTCACCGAGGCGATCACCGATTACACCGGCTCCGGCCCCTTCGTCTTCAAGGCCGCCGCCTACCAGCCCGGCGTGCGCGCCGTCTATGAGAAGAACCCGCGTTACGTGCCGCGCAGCGAGGCGCCGAGCTGGTTTGCCGGCGCCAAGGTCGCCAAGGTCGACCGGATCGAGCGCATCGAGATGCCGGATCCGCTGACGGCCGTGAACGCGCTCAACAGCGGCGAGATCGACTATCTCCAGAACATCAACGTCGACCTGATGCCCCTCGTCCAGACGGACGAGGTGACGACCCGCCGCCTCGACGCTCTCGGCTACCAGGTCAGCTACCGCCTCAACCACCTGCAGCCGCCCTTCACCAACAAGCAGGTGCGCCAGGCCGCCCTCTGGGCGATCGGCCAGGGCGAGATCATGCAGGCGCAGTTCGGCGACCCTGCGCATTACAGCCTGTGCGGAGCGGCGTTCGGCTGCGGCCTGCCCTATGCGAGCGACGTCTCCGCCGCGATGGTGCTGAAGGCCGATCCCGCCAAGGCCAAGGCGCTGCTCGCCGAGGCCCGCTACGACGGCACGCCGGTCGGCCTCATCCACATCTCGGACATCCCGTCCCTGTCCTCGGTCGCACCGGTGATGGCCCAGCAGCTGCGTGCGGCGGGCTTCAAGGTCGAGCTGCAGGCGATGGACTTCATGACCATGCTGTCGCGCCGCGCCAACCAGGGCCCGGTCTCCGCCGGCGGCTGGAGCATCTTCGTCACCAGCTGGCACAGCACCGAGATCCAGGATCCCTTGCGCAACTTCATGATCGTCGCCGAGGGCAAGGGCAGCTATGCCGGCTGGGCCGACGTGCCGCAGATCGGCGCGCTCACCCGCGAGTTCCTGACGGCGACGAGCCCGGAGGAGCGCAAGGCGATCGCCGGCCGCATCCAGGGCATCGCCTACGACGAGGGCGTCTTCGCCCCGCTCGGCTCGTTCGCCCGGGTCAGCGGCTTCCGCAAGGATGTCGAGGGAGTGCTGGACGCGCCGGCCAACGTCTTCTGGAATATCTCGAAGAAGGGGGGATGAGCCGATGCTCGGCTATCTCGCCCGGCGCGTCGTGATGACCCTGCCCGTGATGGGCGTGGTGGCCCTGATCGTGTTCGCGCTGCTGCACCTGGCGCCCGGCGACCCGGCCTCGATCATGGCGGGGGACGCCGCTTCCCCTGCGGAGCTCGCCGAGATCCGGGCCCGGCTCGGCCTCGACGCGCCGCTCGTGGTGCAATTCGTCACCTGGCTCGGCCAGATCCTCCAGGGCAATCTCGGCCTCTCCCTCCACTCGCACAAGCCGGTGGCGGAGATGATCGGCAGCCGCCTGGGGCCGACGCTCTCGCTCGCGGTCGCGACCGTGACGGTCTCGCTCCTCGTCGCCATCCCGATGGGCGTCTACGCCGCCTGGCGGCGCGGTCGCCTGAGCGACCGCCTGGTGATGGCGGTGGCGGTGCTCGGCTTCTCCACGCCGGTCTTCGTGGTGGGCTACGGTCTGATCTACCTGCTCTCGCTCAAGGCGGGCTGGTTCCCGGTGCAGGGCTTTACCGCCCTCACCACCGATCCGATGCGCTTCCTGCGCACCGCCACCCTGCCGACCCTGACCCTGTCCACGGTCTACATCGCGCTCGTCGCCCGCATCACCCGCTCGAGCGTGCTGGAGGTGCTGGGGGAGGATTTCGTCCGCACCGCCCGCGCCAAGGGCGTGCCCGAGGCGAGGATCGTCCTGCGCCACGCCCTGCGCAACGCCGCGGTGCCGATCGTCACGGTGGTCGGGTCCGGCGCCGCCTTCCTGATCGGCGGGGTCGTCGTCACCGAGAGCGTGTTCAACATCCCGGGCCTCGGCCGCCTCGTCGTCGAATCCGTCCTCGCGCGAGACTACCCGCTGATCCAGAGCCTGATCCTGCTCCTGTCTCTGGTCTACATCCTGATCAACCTCGCGGTCGACGTCCTCTACACGGTGTTCGATCCGCGGATCCGGTACTGAGAACAACCTGCTTCGACACATCGTCCTCTCGAAGTCCCGGTCCGCCGCGATGGCCGGTGCGGGATGCGACTGTAGGAAATCCATGTCAGCCCTCACGACCCTAGGCTTGCCGCCGCGCCGCGCCGGGCGGCGCCTCCTGCCGCGCGGCAACGGGCTCTCCGCCTGCGCCGCCCTGGTGCTGCTCGTCATCGGGCTTTCCGCCCTCGTCGGGCCGCTCGTCATCGCCGCCGACCCGCTCCACATCGATCCGGTGAACCGGCTCAAGCTGCCCTCGGCGGCGTTCTGGTTCGGCACCGACGCGATGGGGCGCGACGTCCTCGCCCGCGTCGTGTACGGCGCCCGCACCTCGCTCCTCGTCGGGCTGGCCTCGGCCGCGCTGTCCCTGGTCCTCGGCACGCTGATCGGGCTCGTGGCGGGCTATTTCCGGCTCCTCGACGGCATCGTCATGCGGGTGATGGACGGCATCATGGCGATCCCCTCGATCGTGCTCGCCGTGGCCCTCGTGGCCGTGACCGGGGCCAATCTCGGCACCGTGCTCCTGGCGATCGTGCTGCCCGACTTCCCGCGGGTGGTCCGGCTGGTGCGCGGCGTCATCCTGGGCCTGCGGCAGGAGGCCTATGTCGAGGCGGCGATCTCGCTGGCCACCCCGACCTGGCGGATCCTCCTGCGCCACATGCTGCCCAACACCCTGGCGCCGCTGATCGTCCAGGGCAGCTTCCTGGTCGCCTCGGCCGTGCTGACCGAGGCAGTGCTGAGCTTCCTCGGGGTCGGCCTGCCGCCCGAGGTGCCGTCCTGGGGCAACGTGATCGCCGAGGGGCGGACCTACTTCCAGATCCGGCCGGGCCTGATCTTCTTCCCCGGCCTGTTCCTCGCCCTCACGGTGCTCAGCATCAACCTGATCGGCGATGCCCTGCGCGACACCCTCGACCCGAAGCTCGCGACGAAGCGCTGACCATGACCGCCCCCGCATCCCCCGAGGTCCTGCGCATCGACGGCCTGACCGTCTCGCTCAAGGAGACGGGCCAGCCCACCGTCGCGGACCTCTCGCTCGCCGTCCGGGCGGGTGAGACCCTCTGCGTCGTCGGCGAATCCGGCTCTGGCAAGTCCGTGACCTCGCTCGCCGTGATGGGTCTCCTCGATCCTGCCGCCCTCGCGGTCACGGCGGGGCGGATCACGGTCGACGGCGAGGACGTGCTGGCGGCGTCGCCGGAGCGCTTGCGCCGGATGCGTGCCACCCGGATGTCGATGGTGTTCCAGGAGCCGATGACCGCCCTGAACCCGGTCGAGACCGTCGGGGCGCAGGTCGAGGAGGTGCTGAAGGTGCACGGGATCGGCGATGCCGCCGCTCGCCGCCATCAGGTGCTCGAGATGTTCTCGTCCGTGCACCTGCCGAATCCGGAGCGCATTCACGCCTCCTATCCCCACCAGCTCTCGGGCGGCCAGCGCCAGCGCATCGTGATCTCGATGGCCCTGATCCTGCGGCCGAAGCTGCTGATCGCCGACGAGCCGACCACGGCCCTCGACGTCACCACCCAGCGCCAGATCCTGCTGCTGATCCGCGAACTGAAGGAGCGCTTCGGCACCGCCGTCCTGTTCATCACCCACGATTTCGGCGTGGTGTCGGAGATCGCCGACCGCATCGTGGTGATGAATCGCGGCCGGATGGTCGAGATCGGCAGCCGCGACGACGTCCTGGCGCGACCGAGCCAATCCTATACCCGGATGCTGGTGGCCTCCGTGCCCAGCCTGGTGCCGCCGGCGCGCGCGCCCGGCCGCGGCCCCCACATA
>JAEWKL010000041.1 GCA_023386115.1 Pseudomonadota bacterium | reverse complement strand
GCCCGGGTCAGGCGCGCGGCGAGCGGTCCGGTCACGCGGCGCTCTCCCGGACGGCCTGATCGCGCGGCAGGGCCGGCAGGCGCAAGGTGGCGCGCAGGCCCGGCGCGTTGTCCTCAAGGGTGAAGCTGCCCTGGTGCAGGCGGGCGACGGCGTTGACGAGGCTCAAGCCCAACCCGAAGCCCGGCCGTGTGCGCGCGGTCTCGAGCCGCACGAAGCGCTCCAGCACGCGGCCGCGCTCGGCTTCCGGGATGCCCTCGCCCCGGTCGGCCACGGTGAGCACCACGCTGCCGTTCTCCCGCCCTGCTGCGACGCAGACCACCGGCCTGGCCGCCGAGTCCGCGGTTTTCTGGCCGTATTTCAACGCGTTGTCGATCAGGTTCGCCATCGCCTGTCCGATCAATTCGCGGCTGCCATGCAGCACCAGGCCGTCCTCGACCTCGGCCCGCAAGGCGACGCCGCGTTCCTCCGCTACCGCTTCGTACAGCTCCGCGACCTCGAGGGCGACCACCCCGGCATCGAAATCCGCCAGCCCCTCGCGGGCATTGCCGGCCTCGAGCCGGGCGATCATCAGGAGCGCGTTGAACACCCGGATCAGGTTGTCGCTCTCCTCGATGTTGGCCTCCAGAGCCGCCCGCAGGGAATCCGGGTCGCCGCCCTCGCGCAGAGCCGCGTCGGCCTTGTTGCGCAGGCGGGTGAGCGGGGTCTTGAGGTCGTGGGCGATGTTGTCCGAGACCTCGCGCATGCCGCGCATCAGCTCGCCGATGCGGTCGAGCATCGCGTTGAGGTTGCTCGCCAGCCGGTCGAGTTCGTCGCCGGTGCCGGCGAGCGTCAGCCGCCCGTCGAGGTCGCCCGCCATGATGCTGCGGGTGATCTCGGTCATGTGATCGACGCGCTTCAAGACGCGCTGGGCGATGAACCAGCTGCCGAGGAAGCCGAGGCCGACGACCAGCATCAGCGACCAGGCGAAGGCCCGCCCGATCACCGCCCGCAGCCGGTCGCGCTCCTCGACGTCGCGGCCGACGAGGAGGCGGAAGCCGCCCGGCAGGGTGAAGATGCGCACGATCGCCCGGTGGTCGAGGCGGTCGCCGTCGGTGCCGCGGCCGTAAGCCGTCTCGGTCTGGCCGGGCGCGGCGAGCACGCCCGGGGGCAGCGCCTCGACATTGCCGACGACGTGCTCGCCGGCCGGGGTGGTGACGAGGTAGAGCGAGGCGCCTGGCTCGCGCGAGCGGCGCTCGACCACGCTGACGAGGCGACGGATGCCGCCGGACGCGTATTGATCCGACAGGCCGTTGATCTCGGCCTCGATGGTCGAGACGATCTGGTCGTCGAGAACCCGCCGCGCGTTCCAGGCGACGTAGCCGAGCGCGAAGAACGCGAAGGCGGCAAAGATCAGGAGGTAAGCGAGCGAGAGCTTGAAGGCGGTGGTGCGACACAGCGCGCCGAGGCGGGCCAGCACGCCGTCGGGCGCGCTCGCGCCGAGAGGGGCAGGAATCCGGGCGCTCACGCCTCGCCGCCGGCGCGGACCATGTAGCCGGCACCTCGCACGGTGTGGATCATCGGGCGGTCGAAGCCCTTGTCGACCTTGGCGCGCAGGCGGGAGACGTGGACGTCGATGACGTTGGTCTGCGGATCGAAATGGTAATCCCAGACGTGCTCGAGCAGCATCGTGCGGGTGACGACCTGGCCGGCATGGCGCATCAGGTATTCGAGCAGGCGGAATTCCCGCGGCTGGAGCGGGATCTCCTGGCCGGCCCGGGTGACCCGGTGCGACAGCCGGTCGAGCTCGAGGTCGCCGACGCGGTAGCTCGTCGCCTCGGCCGCCGGGCCGCCGCCGCGCCGGCGGGCTAGGACCTCGATCCGGGCCATCAGCTCGGAGAAGGCGTAGGGCTTGGGCAGGTAATCGTCGCCCCCGGCCTTCAGGCCCTTCACCCGGTCGTCGACCTGGCCGAGCGCCGAGAGGATCAGGACCGGCGTATCGACGCCCTGCTCGCGCAGCGAGCGGATCAGCGACAGGCCGTCGAGCTTCGGCAGCATCCGGTCGACCACCAGCACGTCGTAGCTCCCCTCGCGCGCCAGCGCGTAGCCGTCGAGCCCGTCATCGGCGGTATCGGCGACGTGGCCGGCCTCGCGAAAAGCCTTGGAGAGGTAGCTGGACGCTTCGCGGTCGTCCTCGATGATCAGAAGGCGCATGTCGGGCATTGTAGGCCAGATCCCCGGCGCGCGGGAGTTCTCGATCCCCTGGCGCCCTTGAAAGACTCCGGGCCGGCCCCGCCCGGCGGGCCGCTTTGGGGGTAATGGAAAGGCGGCACGCCGGGCATCGCCGCCGGGGGCGGCAGGCCGAGCGGGAGGCTCGGCCTGCCGTGGCACGGTGCACCGGGTCGTCTGGGGGGCGACGATGAGAACCCGGCGCCTCGGCCCTCGGGGCCTTGAAGCGCGGTACCGCCCGGGGGGATGTGAGCGGCGCCGCGTCCGGCGACCCTGCCGTTATGGACGCCTCCAGCTTACGCCGGTGTCTCCGCCCCATGAACGATGCGTAATGAACGATGCGTAATCTTTGCCGGAGCGGGGCCCGCTCCGGGTTCGCATCACACCACCGGCGGCGCCGTGGCGGCGGCGTCCGGCGCTGGCGATCGGGTGCCGGAGACCAGCGGCCCGTCGCCGTGGACCAGCGTCATCGCCAGGGCGACCGCCGCCAGCAAGGCCGCGACGACCGCCGGCACCAGGAAGGCGCGCTCGCCGAAGACACCGTGCAGCAGACCGCCGCTGATCGCCCCGAGCGTGAGGGCGGCCCAGAGCGGCGCCTGGATCCAGAACGACGGGGAGGGATGGCCCAGCAGCAGGTTGGCGAGGCCGGTGCCGAAGCGCACCACCGCGCCGGTGACGTAGGTGAGCGCCAGGCTGCGCCCCTCCTCGTCCTGCAGGACGGCGTTCTGCATGCCGAGCGCCAGCACGATCGGATAGGCGTGGAGCGGGAACTCCTCGGGCCCGCGCGGCATGACGAGACCGACGCAGAGCAGGAGCGCCTGAAGGCCGAGCAGCACCGCGAGCCGCCAGTAGCCGACGGCGGCGGCGATCAGCGTGCCAAGGAAGGCTCCGAAGCAGAACAGCGCGATGGTGCTGCCGACGCGGGTGACGTTGCCCCATTCGCCCAGACTGACCGCAGCGCCGAGGCGGGTGGTATTGCCGCTCATGAACGACATGAACAGCTGCGCGAATTCGAGAAAGCCGATCGCGTCCGCGCAGCCGGCCAGCGCCGACAGGGCCAGCGCGAACGGAACCCGGGTGTTCGCGGCGGCCGGAAAGGCCTTCGTCTCCTTCTCTGGTGCCATTCAGCCTTTCTCCTGTGCTGCCGTCGGGGCAGGAATCGCTCCGATGCAGAACAGGGTGAGAGCGTGACGGTTCCGCTGCAGTGCGTCAGGACACAGCGTCACCCGATGCCGCAGCCGATCGCTCTTGCACGCTGGACGGAGGTTTATGCTCAGGCGCGGCGCAGGCCGGGCAGCACGTCGGCAAGGGCGTTGTAGTCGAAAGGCTTGGACCAGGCCGGAATGGCGCCGTAATCGGCCGGGATCGCCGCGGTGTCGTAGCCGGTGGCGAAGACCATCGGCACGCCGCGGCGGCTCAGCTCAGCGACCAGCGGGTAGACGAGCTCGCCCCGCAGGTTGATGTCCAGGACCGCGAGATCGATGGAGTGCGACACCATGAGGGCCCGGGCCTCCTGGAGCGTCGGCACCGGGCCGATCACCTCGGCGCCGTGCCGGATCAGCGCCCGCGAGATGTCGTCGGCGATGAAGTACTCGTCCTCGACCACGAGAACCCGAAGGGGATCGGGCCTCTCCTGTCCTGTCATCGGCTGATCCTCGCCTCGGCCGGCGCTCCCGCACGGACGTCCACCCGGCTCTACACTAGCACGATGCGGCAGGTTCCGTCGTATGCGCAACTCTCGGGCGGTGGAACATCGGGGACAACCAGGGCGCGAAGGCCTCAGTAGAGCCGGGTGCGGTAGGATTCCTCCATCAGCTGCTCGGCCTCGGCGACGCCGATCGCGCCGGTCTGCTCGGCGAGCACGCGGCCGAGGCTCGGGAAGCTCTCGCGCGGCACCTGGGCCGCGGGATCCCAGAGCCGGGCCCGCATCACGGCCTTGCCGCAATGGAAGAACACCTCCCGCACCGTCACGACGAGCCCCGTGGTCGGCACCTTGCCCTGGGCGGCGAGGGGCGCCAGCAGGGCGGGATCGGTGGTGAGGCGGGCGGTGCCGTTGACCCGCAGGGTCTCGGCGAGGCCCGGCACGAGGAAGATCAGGCCGATGCCGGGCGCCGCCAGCAGGTTGCCGAAACTGTCGGCGCGGTTGTTGCCGCGCCGGTCCGGGATCAGCAGGGTGGCATCGTCGAGCACCTGCACGAAACCCGGTGCGTCGCCCCGCGGGCTCGCATCGGCGCGCCCCTCCTCATCCGCCGTGGCGACCACCAGGAACGGCGAGAGCGCGATGAAGGCGCGGGCATGCCGATCGAGCCGGGGCTGCACCTTGCCCTCCGCGAGGCGGCTGACCGGGCCCATATGGTCGCGCAAGGTGCCCGCGTCGCGAATCTCGTCCATGTCGCCGCCTTTCGTGTCGCCACCGTTCACGTCGCCACCTGCCCGCAGGTCGCCACGGTCCCGCCTGTCGCGCCCGGCCCGCACGTCGCGCCCAGCCCGCTGCGGCGTCTTGTCCTTGGTGGCGGCGACGCGGGCGGTCGCCCTATCTGATGGCGAAGGTGCGGGTTCCGGGCGGTCGACGCAAGCGATGAGAGTTCTCGGCATCACGCCGGCCCGCTTCGGCCTCATGATCCTGCTCTGCCTCCTCGGCCAGCCGGCCGCCGCGGGGCTGACACCGAAGGATCTCTCCGGCGTCGGCCTGGCGCCGCCGCCCGGAGCGCGGGCGCCGCTCGACGCCGTCTTCACGGACAGCGCCGACGGCCGGCGAGTGACGCTCGGAGAGGTGCTCTCCGGGCGTCCTGCCCTGCTGATGCCCGTCGATTACGCCTGTCGCAACGTCTGCGACCCGATGCTCGCCGTTGCCGGCACGGCGCTCGCCGCCACCGGCCTCGCGCCAGGCACGGATTACCGGCTGGTGACGCTCGGGTTCAATCCCCGTGCCGACGCCGTCGCCGCCCGCGCCATGGTCACGGAGCAGCTCGGACCCGGGCCGCTCCTCGCCAGCGCCGCGATGCTCACCGGGTCGCCGGGGCCGGTCGAAGCGGTGACGCGGGCGGTCGGCTACGCCTACGCCTACGACCGGGACACCGAGTCCTACGCCCATCCGGCCGGTGCCCTGGTTCTCGCCGGCGACGGCCGGGTCGCCCGGGTGCTGTCGCCGCTGGCCATGACCGCCCGCGACCTGCGCCTCGCCCTTGTCGAAGCCGGCGAGGGCCGGGTCGGCGGCGTCGGCGATCGGCTGATCCTGCTCTGCTACGGCTACGACCCGCAGACCGGGATCTACACGCCGATGATCCGCCGCATCCTCACGGTGTCCGGCCTCGTCACGGTCGCGGGCATCGGGCTCCTGGTGCTGGCCCTGCACCGGCGCTCGCGCCGGGATCATCCGACGTGACGAAGCCGGGACGGCCCGCCTGGGCCACGATGCGCGAGCGGTGCAGAGTGACGCGGTGCAGAAGCGGGCGGCCCCCACGGCCGTGACCGGGACGAGCGCGGAGAACCGAGAAACCGATGGCATCCCCCCTGGTCATCATCGTGGCGCCGAACGGCGCCCGCCGCACCAAGGCCGACCATCCGGCTCTGCCGATCGACCCGCGGGAAATCGGCCTTGAGGCCGCCCGCAGCCGCGAGGCCGGCGCCGCGATGATCCACCTGCACGTGCGCGATGCGGAAGCCCGACACACCCTCGACCTCGACCGCTACCGGGCGGCGCTCGCGGCGGTGCGCCGGGAGGCGGGGCCGGAGATGATCTGCCAGGTCACCACCGAGGCGGTCGGTCTCTACAGCCCGGCCGAGCAGATGGCGGCGATGCGGGCGCTCAAGCCCGAGGCCTTCTCGGTCGCGCTCCGCGAGCTCTTCGCCGAACCGGAGGACGAGGGCGCCGCCGCCGCCTTCCTGGCCGAGCAGGCGCGGGCGGGGGTCCTGGTGCAGCACATCCTCTACGATGCGGGCGACGTCGCCCGCTTCCAGGGCCTGTCGGCGCGGGGGCTGATTCCGCTCGAACGGGCGAGTGTCCTGTTCGTGCTCGGCCGCTACGCGGTCGGCCAGCGCTCGGACCCTGCCGACCTGCTGCCGTTCCTGAGCATCTGGAATTCCGAGCATCACCTCGACCTGCCCTGGGCGCTATGCGCCTTCGGGCCTCGGGAAGCGGCGTGCCTCATCGCCGCGGCAGCGCTCGGCGGGCATGCCCGGGTCGGGTTCGAGAACAACCTCTGGCGGCCGGACGGCAGCCTGGCGCCGGACAACACCGCGCAGGTCGCCGGCCTCGCGGCCCTGGCCCACGCGATCGGGATCGCCGTCGCGACGCCGGCCCAGGCGCGGGCGTTGTTCGCCGGGGAGGTGTGAGGCCTACTGGCCGATTGCGGCGGCCGGCTCCGGAATCGCCGCGGCGGTCTGGGGCACCGGCGGCGCGGGTTTGCGCAGGACGAAGTGGCGGAACTCGACCGGTCGGCGCGGCGGCAACGGGACCTTGGGGC
>JAEWKL010000034.1 GCA_023386115.1 Pseudomonadota bacterium | reverse complement strand
AAGGAGGATCCGCGCGGCCCGATCGACGGCTACGTCGCCAAGCGCACGCTGACCTCGACCAAGACGGACACCCCGCTGATCGAGACGCCGCAATCGATCACCGTGATCGGGCGCGAGCAGCTCGACGCCCTCAAGCCGCAGCAGGTCGGAGAGGCGATCAGCTACTCGGCCGGCGTCTTCGGCAATGTCTTCGGGCCCGATCCGCGGGTCGACTTCTTCCTGATCCGCGGCTTCACGGCGAACGACACCGGCCTGTACCGGGACGGCTTGCAGCTGTTCAACTACGGCTTCGCCACCTACAAGGTCGACACGTTCGGCCTCGAGCGCATCGACGTGCTGCGCGGGCCGGCCGCGGTGCTGTTCGGCCAGGGCGGGCCCGGCGGCCTGGTCAACCTGATCAGCAAGAAGCCGCCCTTCGAGCCGCTGAACTATGTCGAGGTCGGCGGCGGCTCGTTCGGCCAGAAATACCTCGCCTTCGATGTCGGCGGGCCGGCGGACAAGGAGGGCCACTGGTTCTACCGCCTGACCGGCATCGGCCGCCAGGGCGGCACCCAGGTCGACGGGCTCGACGAGAATCGCGGCTACATCGCCCCGACCTTCACCTACAAGCCGGACGGCGCCACCACCTTCACCCTGCTGTCGAGCGTCCAGTACGACGATACCGGCCGCCTCAACGCGTTCCTGCCCTATTACGGCACGGTGCGGCCGACGGTGCTCGGCCTGCGCATCCCGCAGCACGACAACGTCTCGGATCCGTTCCACAACACCTACCGGCGCAGCCAGGCCAATATCGGCTACGAGTTCGAGCACGTCTTCGACGACACCTGGACCTTCCGGCAGAACCTGCGCTACGCCTTCAGCGACTCGCTCGACGACGCGTTCCTGGGCGGCCTCGGCTACGCCGACGCGAACCAGACCCTGATCGCGCGCTACCGCTTCCGCGCCGCCTCGCGGGCCCGCCTGTTCAACGTCGACAACCAGGCGGTGGCCCGGTTCGACGACGGCCTGTTCAAGCACACCGTCTTGATGGGCCTCGACTACAAGAACTTCCAGCTCAACGACAACCAGGCCACAGGCGGCTTCGTCGGCCCGACGGTCGCCCCCTTCAACATCATCACGCCGAATTACGGCAGCCCGAGCGTCCCGGTCGCGCCGTACCTCGTCAACTATGACGTGTTCCAGCAGCTCGGCGTCTATTTCCAGGACCAGATCAAGCTCACGCCCGAGCTGACCCTAGTCGTATCCGGCCGCGGCGACTTCACCTCGAACGAGGTCAACAACCGGCTCGCCGAGACGGTGACGCGCCAGTCGGCCAATGCCTATACCCAGCGCTACGGGCTGATCTACAATTTCGACTTCGGCCTGGCGCCGTACATCAGCTACGCGACCTTCTTCAACCCGCAGGTCGGCACCAACTTCTTCAGCCAGCCGTTCAAGCCGACGACCGGCGACCAGTACGAGGCGGGCGTCAAGTACGAGATCCCGGGCGCGAACGCCTTCCTGACGCTGGCCGCCTTCGACCTGGCGCTGGCCAACACCCTGACGGCCGATCCCACCAACACCCTCAACCAGCTCCAGCTCGGCGAGACCCGCTCGCGCGGCTTCGAGGCCCAGCTGGTGGCCAACATCACCAAGGACTTCAACGTCGTCGCGTCGTTCACGAGCTACAACCTCGAGATCACCAAGGGCGATGTCGGCACGATCGGCCGGACGCCGACCAACGTGCCTGAGACCCTGGCCTCGGTCTTCGCCGACTACACCATCCCGACCGGCGACTGGGCCGGCTTCGGCTTCGGCGCCGGGGTGCGCTATGTCGGCCGCTCCTTCGCCGATGTGAACAACACCCTGACGGTGCCGGAGCGGGCGCTGTTCGACGCGGTGATCCATTACAGCCGCGACAACTGGCGCTTCGCCATCAACGCCGCGAACCTCGCCGACAAGCGCTTCGTCTCGTCGTGCCAGTCGGTCACCGCCTGCTTCTACGGCGAGCAGCGCCGCATCACCGCGAGCCTGAGCTACAAGTGGTGAGGCGAGAGGCGGGGAGGTCGCGCCCTGCCCGTCACCCCGCGGGAACCATCCCGAGGACGTGGCGCGGGAAGTCGGGCAGGGCGACCGCGCCGCGCTCGTAGACCTGGAACACCCGCAGGCTCCCGTCCCGGAGGGCATCGAGGGGCAGCTGGATCTCGAGGCCGGCGGTCAGCGCGTCGGCATCCCGCAGATGCGCCGCCACGTCCTGCCGGACGATGCTCTCGGCGATCATGAACCGGCGCCGTCCCCGTGCGCCCCAGCGGGCGATCCAGGCGAGCGGCCGGCCGCGTCCGGGGGCGAAGCACCAGCCCGAGACCGTCACGGCGGTGCCGAGGAGGGTCGAGGCCGCCCCGACCGTCACGGCATCGAGGTTCGGGCGGCTGCGCGCTGTCGGGATCCAGGCCCGGCGCAGGGCCGGCGGCGGCGCGTCCGTGACCAGGCAGGCGCGGGCGCCGGGCGCGACGAAGACCGTCGTCCCGGTCTCGTGGAGGTCCGCCCCGCTCTCGTCGCCGATCAGGGCGCTGATCCGGTAGGGGCCGGGCGGGATCTCGCGGGCTTGCGCCTCGATGCCGATCCGCGCCGTCCCGTCCTCGTCGCACCAGTGAGCCCGGGCCCAGGCCGTGCCCTCGTCGCCCGTGAGGACGAGGAAGGGCGGCCCGCGCCGCGTGCCCTCCGGCACCTGCAGAACGATGCGGGTACGGCCGCCCTGGCGCGCCACCGGCACGCCCTCGATCATCGGCAGCCCGTGGCCCGCGAGGCGCGCGGGCTCCGCGCTCCGGCGCAACGCGCGCTCCGGCACCGGCAGGCCGGTCCGCCACGGCGTGACGGCGCCCGGTGCGGGAAAGCCCGGGGCGGTGAAGCGCGCGACCTCGTGGGCCACCGCGACGTGGTCGGGAAAGACCTGGAGCAGGTCGACCGCGTGCAGGCCCGCCGGCAGGTCCGCCAAGCGGATCTGCGCCGCGAATCCGGCCTGCTCGGCCCGGCCGGTGCCGAACCGGCCGGCGAGCTCGGGCCGGCGCTCGGGGAGGGCGGTGACGTAGCGCGTGACGGCGCCTGAGCGCAGGCGCAGCCAGGTCTGGGA
>JAEWKL010000881.1 GCA_023386115.1 Pseudomonadota bacterium | reverse complement strand
GGCGGGCCCGCCGGGGGCCGGCCCCGGCCCCCGGGCCCAAGGACCGGCCCATGCGCAAGACACCCCTCCTCGCCGCCCTGATCGCGGGGCTCGCCACCGCCGCCGGCCTGTCCGCCGCGCAGGCCCGCTCGGCCCGCCAGGAGATCGCCCCGGCCGAGGAGCGCGAGTTCCCGTTCGACGCCCAGATCCCGGGCTGCCAGGATGCCGGCGTTCTGGAGAAGATCACCTACCAGTTCGCCGAGAAGGAGGCGAAGTTCTGGAACTCGACGCTGACGATCGCCGCCTACGACAGCATCGAGCGTACCGCCTGGCGGCCCTGGGGCCTCGACTTCTATCCCCGCCGCTTCTGCACCGCGGTCGCCACCACCTCGGACGGGGTGCGCCGGCGGGTCGACTACTCGGTGCGCGAGAGCCTCGGCATCATCGGCTCGACCTACGGCGTCGAGTTCTGCGTCCACGGCCTCGACCGCAACCTCGCCTACGCCTACGCCTCGGCCTCGTCCTGCCGCGAAGCCCGGCCGTGATGCGCGCCCTGGTCGGTGCCGTCCTCGCGACGGCTCTCGCGGCGTCCGCCGCTCCGGCCGCCGCGCAGGGGCGCGGAGGCGGCGAGCCCGGCGTGTTCGACTTCTACGTCCTGGCCCTGTCCTGGTCGCCGACCTATTGCGCGCTGACCGGCGAGCGCCGGAACGACCGGCAATGCGAGACGGGCCGCAACCCCGGCTTCGTCGTCCACGGGCTCTGGCCGCAATACGACCGCGGCTTCCCGAGCGAGTGCGGCGCCTTCTCCCGCAGCCCGAGCCGCCCGGCACTGGCCGAGGCCGAGGACGTCTTCCCGAGCGAAGGGCTGGCCCGCCACGAATGGCGCCAGCACGGCACCTGCTCGGGGCTGGACCCGGCGGCCTATTTCCGCGCCACGCGCAAGGCTCGCGAGGCGGTGACGATCCCGGCCGCCCTGGCGAAGCCGGCGGAGTCCTTGCGCGCCGCACCCATCGACATCGCCCGCCAGTTCGTCGCCGCCAATCCGGGCCTGCGCCCGGACATGATGTCGGTGACCTGCAAGGCGGGCCGGCTCGAGGAGGTGCGGATCTGCTTCTCCAAGGACCTGCGCGGCTTCACCCCCTGCCCGGACGTGGCCCGCCAGAATTGCCGCGCCGGCGAGGTGACGGTCGGGGCGGGGCGCTGAGGCGCTCCCGTCCAGGGGTGGCGACGGCCCTCATCCCATTCACCCCTCCGGCCTGAGCGCCGACCGGACCGGCCGGCCGCTCGGGCGAGGATCGCGGGGAGACGAACCGGGCCGGCGGGCGGCCCCTCGCCGCCGGCTGCACCGCAGATCTCACAGCAAGACCGGTCAGGACGCGCGCCGCTCTCCTCCGTCATGATGACGGCATGGATCGAGCCCCCTCTCATCAAGCCCCCTGCCCCGACCTCGTCGCCGACACGCTCGCCTGGATCGAGCGGCAGCTCGACGAGCGCCTGACGCTCGCCCGCATCGCCGAGCGCGCGGGCCTGTCGCCCTACCACTTCTCGCGCCTGTTCACGGCCCGGATGGGCCTGTCGCCCATGGCGCATGTCCGAGGGCGCCGTCTCGTGCGGGCGGCCCGGCGCCTCGTCGCGGAGCCCGACGCGAGGCTCGTCGACCTCGCCTTCGAGGCCGGGTTCGAATCCCAGGAAGCCTTCACCCGCGCCTTCGGGCGCCGCTTCGGCCTCACCCCCGGCCGCTTCCGCCGCGGCCTCGCGCCCCTCCCCCCGGACGGAGACCTGGTCATGCCGACACCCGCCGAGACCTCCCGCGCCGTCGCCCGCCTGCCCGGCTTCGTGACCCGCGACGCGTTCACCGTCGCCGGCCCGACGCGGCGCTTCGACCGGACGAGCTCTTCGATCATCCCGGACCTCTGGTCCACGATGATCCAGGCCCTGCCCTTCGTCGGTGGGCAGATCCCGAGCTGGGCCACCTACGGCGTCGTCTGGAGCATCGACAAGGACGAGGGCAGCTTCGACTACATGGCCGGCGTGGCTGTGCGGCCGGAGGGCGGCCTGCCCGCCGGCTTCGTGCGCAAGACGATCCCGGCCGCGACCTACGCAGTCTTCCGGATCACCCTGGACGGGACGGCCCTGCACCCGCAGGTGAAGGGCGCCATGGCGACCATCTGGGGCGAGCTCGTCCCGGCCTCCGGCCTCACGGTCGCCGATACTCCCGATTTCGAGCTCTATGACGGCCGCTTCGCCCCCGACCGGCCGGGCACCGTCATCGATATGCATGTGCCGGTCGTGGTGTGACGAGGAGCCCGAGCTTCGTCATCGTGGCCGTGTCGGGACGCCTTTCGGCTCAGCACGATCCCTCGGAAGCATGGCTTCACGACAGGCCTGGAGACAGGATAGCTCAGCAACGCGGCATCTGCGGCGGCCGGCCACGACGTAGGATGCGATCATGAACCTGCTCGCGAGCTTCGCGCCGTTCTTCGCCTTCGCGATCCTGATCCATCTCGGGTTGGTGGAAGCGGCCCTGTGGGCGGGAGCGGCCGTGGCCGCCGGGCTGATGCTGCGGGATCGCATCGTCCTCGGTCGGTCCGTCAAGATCCTGGAGGCCGGCACGCTCGTGCTGTTTGCCGGTCTCGCCTTCTACACGCGCGTCACGGGGCAGACCTGGACGATCCCGGCGGTGCGCCTCGTCGTCGATGCGGGGCTGCTCGTCGTCGTGCTGGCCTCGCTGGCCGCCGGGCGGCCCTTCACGCTCCAATATGCGCGGGAGACCACGCCGCCGGAGGTCTGGGCCAGCCCGGACTTTGGGCGAATCAACCGCGCCGTCACCCTCGCCTGGGCCGCCGCCTTCGCGGTGCTCGTCCTGGCCGATGCGGCGATGGTCTTCGTGCCGGACATTCCCCGGCGCATCGACATCCTGGCGACGGTGCTCGCCCTCGTGGGGGCGTACAGGTTCACCGTGCGGGCGACGCCGCGGGCGTCGGAGTGACCGCGTCCGCCCGCGGACAGCCTCTCCGGCGGTCGAGCCGCCCGGCGACGGTTCAGAGCGATGCCGGCTTTGCCGGCGTGGCGGCTTTCCGTCTCCACCGCAGCAACCGCCCGTCGATTGCCACCAGCCCGGCCCCGATCAGCGCCATGCCGAGGATCTGGCGCGGCACGACCGGCTCGCCCAGCACCAGGGCGCCGAGGAGCAGCGCCGAGACCGGGATCAGGAAGGTGACGAGCATCAGGTTGGTCGCCCCGGCGCTCGCCAGCAGGCGGAAGAAGATCACGTAGGCGAGCGCCGTCGAGAGCGCCGCGAGGCCGATGACCGCCGCGATGGCCGCGACGGGCGGAGGCGCCAAGGTCCAGGGCCGGTCGACCGCGAGGGCGACGGGCATCAGAAGCACGGTCGCGGCGGTGACCTGGCCGGCGGCGGCCGAGAGCGGCGGGATCCCCATGCGCTTGAACCGGCGCCCGTAGATGCCGGCGAAGGCGTAGGAGAGCGCGGCAAGCAGGACCGCGCCCTGCGCCAGCGCCTCGTCCCCGAGCCCGGCGAGGACCGACGGCCCGACCATCACGGCGACGCCCGCGAGGCCGGCCAGCACGCCGGCGAGGCGGTTGCCGGTCAGGCGCTCGTCGTCGGTGAGGAGGTGGGCCACCAGCACGCCGAAGAGCGGCGTGGTGGCGTTGAGGATCGCGGCGAGGCCCGATGCGATATGGGTCTGCCCCCAGGCGATGAGGCAGAACGGCACCGCATTGTTGAGGACGGCCGCGCCCAGGAAGGCGAGCCAGATCGTGGAGCCCCGCGGCACGGGAATTCCCCGCACCCGGAGCACGAGGGCGAGGATCGCGGCCGCGAGGCCGACCCGCAAAACCACCAGGGTGAAGGGCGGCAGGGCGTGCAAGGCGACGCCGACGAAGAAGAACGAGCCGCCCCACAGGACCGAGAGGCCGAGGAGCAGGCCCCATTCCGACGGGGTCATGGGGCGGTTGGCGATGGGCTGCATCGGGTTTCGGCTCTCCGGGGCGGATGCCGCACCCTGACGCAAGGGCGCGCCGGCGGCATCCCGTTCCTTGCGGCGCAATCCCGGCGGATCAGTCGCGCCAGAACGGCTTTTCGGCCTCGCGCAGGGCATCGGCCCGCGACAGGCCGACATCCTTGAGCAGACCATCCGGGCAGGCCATCAGGGCGCGGCGCTCGCGCCGGCGGTCGGCCCACAATTCGAGCCGCTGGATCAGCGAGGTAGCGGTGCGCCGGCGCGGCGGCGCAATGCGGATGGCGGGAACGAGACGCAGGTTTCCTCGGCCAGCGACGAGGCTCGTCATGGCTGTCTCCGGATGGGACGGTCGGTGGTTCGGTGAAGAGAGATTGCCTTTCGGACGCTGTCCGATCAAACCAGATCGACTCGTCCGTCACCGCAGGAAATCTGGGTCACGCCCAATCCGGACCGCATCATGGCCCTCGACCGGAACCCCCGCCGCCGCCTGCCGCCGCTCAATGCCGTGCGCGCCTTCGAGGCCGCCTCGCGCCACGCCACCTTCCACGAGGCGGGGGACGAGCTCGGCGTCAGCGCCGGCGCGGTGGCGCAGCAGGTGAAGATCCTGGAGGGCTGGTTCGGCGTCCCCCTGTTCCGCCGACTGCCGAGCCGGGGCGTCGCCCTCACCCCGGCGGGCGAGCGCTTCGCCGCCGCCGCCGGCGAGGTGCTGGACCATCTCGCCGAGGCGACCGCCCGGCTGCGCCGCCAGGGCCAGGACCACGTGCTGACGATCAGCACCACCCATTCCTTCGCCAGCCTGTGGCTGATCCCGCGCATCGGCAGCTTCCGGGCGCAACATCCCGACCTCGACGTGCGGGTGGTGGCCAACAACCGCCTGGTGGACTTTTCCCGCGACGACACGGACGTGGCGATCCGGCACGGGCGCGGGCGCTATCCGGGCCTGCGCTCGGACCTCCTGATGCACGACGTCGTCTTCCCGGTCTGCAGCCCTAGCCTTCGCGACGGCGAGCCGCCCCTGCGCTCGCCCCGGGACCTCGCCCGCCACACGCTCCTGCACGACGACGACCCGATCGACATCGAGGCGGTGGACTGGCCGCAATGGCTCGCGGCGGCGGGCGTTCCCGATGTCGACGCCTCGCGCGGGCCGCGCTTCACCCACACCTTCATGATCTTGCAGATCGCCACCGGCGGCGGCGGCGTCGGGCTCGCGACCCGGGTGCTGGGGGGCGACCTCGTCGCGGGCATCGGGCGGCTCCCCGCCGGCCAGGCCGGGTTCGGCCTGGTGCGGCCCTTTCCCGATGAGGTGGCGAGCCCCTACAGCTTCTTCCTCGTCACCCCGACCGAGACCGACGCCCCGAAGGTGGCCCGCTTCCGGGAGTGGATCCTGGCGCAGGCGGCGGAGTGGAACGGGTGATACCGCCGCGCCTTCGAACGGATTCGAAGGCGCCGGCTCAGCCCGAACGGGCGTCGGCGCTGATGCGCCGGACGCCTTGGCGTCGACTCCTCGGCGTCGACGTGTCGATGCCAAGGCGCGAGGGTATGAGACGCGTCATCCCCGTACCACCGCATGAGCCGCGAGAAAGTCGACGAAACAGCGGATGCGCGAGGACAGCCGCTCGTGCCCGGCATAGAGGGCATGGACGTCCTCCGCGTCGCCCGGGCTGAACTCTTCGAGCACCGGCACGAGGCGACCCGCCGCGATGTCCTCGTCGACGTGGAAGCGGGCAAGCCGGGCGAGGCCGGCGCCGCCGAGCGCCATCAGCCGCACCACCTCGCCGGAATTGCCGAAGAAGTTGCCGTGCACCGGCCGTTGCGACACCGCCCCGTCGATCAGGAACGGCCAGGTGTCGAGCGAGCGGCGGAAGCTGAAGTTGAGGCAGTTGTGGTCGAGGAGCGCGTCCGGATGGGCGGGCGTGCCGCGATCGTCGAGATAGGCGGGTGCGGCCACCACCGCGAGGCGGCTGCGGCCCAGGAGCTTCGCCCGCAGGCGGGTGTCGCGCAAGGGACCGATGCGGATCGCCACGTCGGCCCGCGCCTCGACGAGGTCGACCACGGCGTCGGTGAGCGCGAGATCGACGCGCATCCGCGGCTGCTGGATGAGGAAGCGCGGCAGCACCGGCAGGATCACCTTCATGCCGAACGGCACCGAGGCGTTGACCCTGAGCAGCCCGCTCGGCTGGGCGGCGTCGCGACCGAAACTGTCCTCGATCGCGTCGAACTCGGCGATCAGCTCGCCCGCCCGGGCGAGGTACAGCTCGCCCTCCGGCGTCAGGGTCATGGCCCGTGTGGTGCGCCGGATCAGCCCGACGCCGAGGCGCGTCTCCAGCCGCGCCACGGCCCGGCTCACCGCCGAGGGGGTGCAGCGCAGGGCCTTGGCGGCGGACGCGAAGCTGCCGCGCCGCGCCACCTGCACGAAGGCCTCCATCTCGCCGAGGCGATTGTCCATGGGCGGTCCATTGTTGCGTCCGATGCACGATCATCGTGCCGGCCCGCGTGCTGGTCATCAATCGCCGGCATCGTCATCTCGAGGCCTCCACAGACGGAAGACCGACCATGGACCTCAAGCTCGGCGGCAAGACCGCTCTCGTCACCGGCGCCACCGCCGGCATCGGCCTCGCCATCGCCCGCCGCCTCGCGACGGAAGGCGCCGAGGTGGTGCTGCCCGGGCGCAATCAGCCCAAGCTCGACGCGGCGGCGCAAGCGATCGCGGCCGAGCCCGGCGCGCGGGCGCCCCGCACGGTGCTGGCCGATCCGGCGACGGCGCAAGGAGCGGCGGCGCTGGCCGCGGCGGTGCCCGAGGTCGATATCCTGGTCAACAACCTCGGCATCTACGAATCGAAGGCATTCGAGGAGATCGCCGATTCCGACTGGCACCGCCTGTTCGAGGTCAACGTGGTCTCGGGCGCGCGGCTGGCCCAGGCCTATTTCCCCGGCATGCTGGCGAGGAAATCCGGGCGGATCGTGTTCGTGTCGAGCGAATCCGGTCTCGTGCCGCCGCCCGACATGCTGCACTACGCGGTGACGAAGACCGCCCAGCTCACCATCGCCCGGGGCCTCGCCCAGCGCACCCGCGGCACCGGCGTGACGGTCAATTCCGTGATGCCCGGCCCGACCCGCTCCGAGGGGATCGTGGACTTTCTGAAGAGCGTCGCCTCCGACCCGGATGCGCCGGCGGCCGCGCTGGAAGAAGAGTTCTTCCGGGTCCACCGCCCGCTCTCGCTGCTGGCCCGGATGATCGAGCCCGAGGAGATCGCCGGCCTCGTGGCCTATCTGGCGAGCCCGCTCGCCGCGGCCACCAACGGGGCGAGCCTGCGGGTCGAGGGCGGGATCGTGCCGACCATCGCTTGAGCTAGACCACGGCCCCCGCGCCGGGCGCGCCGGGCGGGTCGACGGCGAGGCGCTCCTCCCCCGGCTCCGCCGGCCCGAGG
>JAEWKL010000767.1 GCA_023386115.1 Pseudomonadota bacterium | reverse complement strand
GCCACGCGGTCGGCCTGGGCCTCCGCCGCCTCGAAGAGCGGGCGCCAGCCCGCGACCGAGAGGGCGTTCGGCCGCCGCATCGGGAAATCGGCCCCGGCGGCGTGCAGGCCGGCGAGCGCGGCGCCGAGCGCCCGGCAATGCCGCACGCCGGGCCGGCGCACGGACACACCCTCCAGGAACGACACGATCACCGCCGGCCGGCCGCAGAGCCTCCCCAAGGTGGCGCCGTCGCGGGTGCGGATCGGCTGCGGGCAGGCGAGCCCGTTCGCGGCCAGGTGCTGCATCAGCCCGAGGAAGAACGGCAGGTCGCCCTCCTTCACCCGCTTCTCGTAGAGCGTCAGGATGTAGGAGCCGGTGGTGGTGTGCAGGATGAAGTTGGTGTTCTCCACCCCCTCGGCGATGCCCTTGTAGGACAGGAGATCGCCGATCTCGTAGGCGGCGAGAAAGGCGGCCAGCGCCTCGTCCGGAACCTCGGTGTAGACCGCCACGGCCGTTCTGCTTTGCTCTGGAAAGGGATGAAGAAACGGGAAGCCGGCGCTTCAAACACGGGCGCGGTCCCCCTCTCCCATACGGGACAGGGAGACCGCGCTTTGCCTCGAGACGCCGATATCCGCGGAAGGACGCCCGGGTCCTACTCCGCCGCCTCGCTGCGCAGCTCGCGCGGCAGCGGGAACACCATGTCCTCGGTGGTGGTCGACACGGTGTCGACCGTGACCTCGTAGCGGGTCGCGAAGGCGTCGATGATCTCCTCGACCAGCACCTCGGGGGCCGAGGCGCCGGCGGTGAGGCCCAGACGCCGGATGTTGGAGAAGGCCTCCCAGTCCACGTCCTCGGCACGGTTGACGAGCCGGGTGATCGGGCAGCCGACCCGCTCGGCGACCTCGCGCAGGCGCTGCGAGTTCGAGGAGTTCGAGGAGCCGACGACGATCAGCGCGTCGACGAGGGGGGCCACCTGCTTCACCGCCTCCTGGCGGTTGGTGGTGGCGTAGCAGATGTCGTCCTTGTGCGGGCCGACGATCTTCGGGAACTTGCGCTTCAGCGCCTCGACGATGTGGTGGGTGTCGTCGACCGAGAGGGTGGTCTGGGTCACCCAGGCGAGGTTATCGCGGGTCTCGGGCTCCAGCGCCTCGATCTGCTCGACATCCTCCACCAGGGTGATCGAGCCCTTGGGCAGCTGGCCCATCGTGCCGACGACCTCCGGGTGGCCGGAATGGCCGACCAGCAGCACGTGGCGGCCGCGCTTGTGATGGATCTCGGCCTCGCGGTGGACCTTGGTCACCAGCGGGCAGGTCGCGTCGATGGTGGTCAGCCCGCGGGCGACCGCGTTCTGCGGCACGGTCTTGGCGACGCCATGGGCGGAGAAGATCACCGGCGCCGTGCCGTCCGGCACCTCGTCGAGCTCGGCGACGAAGACCGCGCCTTTGCGCTTCAGGCTCTCGACCACGTACTTGTTGTGCACGATCTCGTGCCGCACGTAGACGGGCGGGCCGTAGAGGGCCAGCGCGCGCTCGACCACGTCGATGGCCCGCACCACGCCGGCGCAGAACCCGCGCGGGGCGCAGAGGAGGATCTCGAGGGGCGGCTTCGCGGGCGCGGCGGCACCGGCGTCGGTCTGGTTCACGGAGGCGCTCATGATCCGGGATGTGGCGAGGCGGGGCGGCCCCTGTCAACCTCTTGTGCCATGCAATCGTGGCGATCAATAGGTCACGCGCGCGACAAGGTTTCTGGCGACGCAAGGCTTCGCGCGAGGGATTCCCCTTGCGGCAGACGCGGCCGGGCCGACGGCCCGCCGCGCGGGCCCCGTGTGCGGCGTCACGGCCCGGGTTGTCGAGCCTGGGTTATCCCGGAGGCCCGGTTCGGGTTAAGGGAGGGTCTGAGCCGACCTCGAACCCGGGAGAATCCCGCCCGATGGCGACCGCCGCCGACCACGCCAGCTTCCTGCCGCCGGTCCTGACCTTCCTGTCCGCCGCGGTAATCGGCGTGCCGATCTTCCGCCTCCTCGGGCAGAGCGCGGTGCTCGGCTACCTCGTGGCGGGCGTCGTCATCGGCCCGTCGGGCCTCTCGCTCATCACCGAGCCGGAGACCGCCCGCAGCGTCTCGGAACTCGGGGTGGTGCTGCTCCTGTTCATCGTCGGGCTGGAATTGGAGATCTCGCGCCTGATCTCGCTCCGGCGCGACATCCTCGGGCTCGGCACGCTCCAGCTCGGGCTCTGCGCCCTGGCGCTGGGGGGCCTCGGCTTCCTCTCCGGCCTCTCGGGGGGCGCCGCCACCGTGATCGGCATCGCCCTCGCCCTCTCGGCGACGGCGGTCGCGCTGCAGCTCCTCGAGGAACGCCGCGACCTCGCGGCGCCTTACGGCCAGCGCGCCTTCGCGGTGCTGCTGTTCCAGGACCTGTCGATCGTCGGCATCCTCGCCCTCCTGCCGCTGATCGCCCAGACCGGCACGGGCGAGGGCGGCGAGGCCTGGCTCGGCACGGCGCTGCAATCGGCCGGCACCGCGGTCGCCGCGGTGATCGGGGTGGTGCTGGTCGGCCGCTACGGCCTCAACCCGTTCTTCCGCCTGCTCGCGGCGAGCGGCGCCCGCGAGGTGATGACGGCCGCCGCGCTCCTCGTCGTGCTCGGCACCGCCCTCGTCATGGAGGAGGTCGGGCTGTCGATGGCGATGGGGGCGTTCCTCGCCGGGCTGCTGCTCGCCGAATCGAATTTCCGCCACCAGCTCGAGGCCGATATCGAGCCGTTCCGCGGCATGCTGCTCGGCCTGTTCTTCATGAGCGTCGGCATGTCGATCGACCTCGCCCTCGTCGAGCAGAACTGGCTCGGCCTGACCGTCGCCACGGTAGGGGCGATCCTGATCAAGGTCGCGCTGGTGGCCGGCCTGTTCCGGCTGTTCGGCTCGTCCTGGCTCGACGCCCTGCGGGGCGCCGCCGTGCTGGCGCCGGCGGGCGAATTCGCCTTCGTGCTCCTGCCGGTCGGCCAGGAACTGGGCCTCGTCGACGGGCCGGCCGGCCGGCTCGCCATCGCGCTCGCCGCCATCACCATGCTGATCGGCCCGATCGGCGCCAAGATCCTCGACGGGGTGCTGTCGCGGCGCGCGACCGCCCCGCTCGAGCCCGAGCACGAGGCGATCGAGGGGGCCGAGGCGCGGGTGCTGGTGATCGGCTTCGGCCGCTTCGGCCACATCCTCAACCAGGTGCTGCTGGCTCAAGGGTTGAGCGTCACGGTGATCGACAAGGACGTGGAGCAGATCCGCAGCGCCGCCCGCTTCGGCTTCCGGGTCTATTACGGCGACGGCACCCGCCTCGACGTGCTGCGCTCCTCGGGCGCCGGCAAGGCCGAGGTGGTCTGCATCTGCATCGACGACCCGGAGGCGACCCTCAAGATCGTCGACCTCGTCCATGCCGAGTTCCCGGCCGCCCGCACCTATGTGCGGGTGTACGACCGGGTCCAGGCGATCGAGGCGATGGGCCGCGACGTCGACTACCAGATCCGCGAGACCTTCGAATCGGCCCTCGCCTTCGGGCGCGCCACCCTGGAGGCGCTCGGTCTCTCCCCCGAGGAGGCGGCCCGCACCGTCGACGACGTGCGCAAGCGCGACCTCGCCCGGCTGGTGCTGCAGCAGGCCGGCGAGCCCCTCGACCGGGGCGACCCCTTGCGCAGCCTGGTGCGGATCAAGCCCGAGCCCCTGACCGCACCGCTCCACGCCTCGCACGGCCTCAATCCCGAGACCGAGGACATCATCGCCCGCGAGCGGGCCGGCGCCGATGGGTGAGGCCCGACCGCCCGCACCGGGCCTCGCCGACGCCGCCCCGACCGCCCGCTTCGTCACCGGCTCCACCTTCCGCCACGTCGTGGTGATGGCGGCGACGGGCTCGGTCGGCCTGATGGCGATCTTCGTCGTCGATCTCCTGTCGCTGCTCTACATCGCCCGGCTCGGCGACCCGATCCTGACGGCGGCGGTGGGATTTGCCACCATCGTCCAGATCTTCGCGGTCTCGATCAATATCGGGATGATGATCGCGGTCGGCGCCCTGGTCTCGCGGGCGCTCGGGCGCGGCGATATCGGGGAGGCGCGGCGGCTCGCCGCCTCGGCCCTGGTCCTGTCGATGGCCGCTTCGGGGCTGGTGACGGCGCTCCTGCTGCCGCTGCTCACGCCCTTCCTGACGCTGATCGGCGCCGGGCCCGAGACCGTGCCGGCGGCCCGGACCTTCCTGTGGATCGCCCTGCCCTCGACCCTGCTGATGGCGCTCGGCATGGGGTTCTCCGGCGTGCTGCGGGCGGTCGGCGACGCCAGACGGAGCATGAACGTGACGCTCGCCGGCGCCGCGGTCACGGCCGTGCTCGACCCGCTCCTGATCTTCGGCCTGCATCTCGGGATCGAGGGAGCGGCGGTCACGATCGTGATCGCCCGCCTCGCCTTCGCGTGGGTGGGGTTCTCCGGCGCGGTCCGCATCCACCGGATGGTGGCGCGGCCGAGCCTCGCGGCGGTGCTCGCCGACGCCGGGCCGATCCTGCGGGTCGCGCTCCCGACGGTGCTCACGAACCTCGCGCCGCCGGTGGCGAGCGCCTTCCTCGCCCACGTCATGGCGGGATTCGGCACCGCGACGGTCGCCGGCAACGCGGTGGTCGACCGCGTGGTCCCGGTGGCCTTCGGCGGCCTGTTCGCCCTCTCCGGCGCGGTCGGGCCGATCCTCGGCCAGAACTGGGGCGCGGGCCGGTTCGACCGGATGCGGGCCGCCTTGCGCGACGCCGCCCTCGTCACCGGCCTCTACGTCGCGGCAGTCTGGCTCGCCCTGGTGCTGGCCCGCGGCCCGCTCACCGCGCTGTTCGGGCTCGATGGCGCGGGAGCCGACCTCCTCGGCTTCTTCTGCCACGCCGGCGGCGCGATCTGGTTCTTCAACGGGCTGCTCTTCCTCGGCAACGCGTCGTTCAACAATCTCGGCTTCCCCCTCGCGGCGAGCGCCCTCAACTGGGGCCGGGCGACGCTCGGCACGATGCCGCCGGCCCTCGTCGGCGCCCATCTCGCCGGGCCGGAAGGAGCCTTGGCCGGAACGGGGATCGGCTCGGCCCTGTTCGGCGTGCTGGGGCTCGCCCTGGCGTTCCGGGTCGTCGGCATCCTGGAGCGACGGGAGGCGACGGCGAGCCTCGGGACGGAGGCAGGACGCTCCGCCATGGGACAGTCATCCCGGACTTGATCGCCACTCTCGGCCCGACCCTGCACGGGTCGGCTCCCGCATCGCATGCCGGATGACGTTGATGCCGCCGGCCGGTGACGCGCATGACCCGCTCTCGGCGTTTGGCGAAGGGCCGGTCTGATCGCTATAGGGGTGTGGTACGGCCGTACGAACCCACCGGAAACCACACGCCTTGTCGAGAATGATCGATCCCCAGTGTGGTCCGGAAGTCGAGCGCTCGGCGGCCCTCCATGCCTACAAGCTGCTCGATGCCCCGCGCGAGCAGGATTTCGACGACATCGCCCGAATGGCCTCGCGGGTCTGCGAGACTCCGATGGCGGTCGTGAACCTCGTCGACACGCACCGGCAGTTCTTCCTCGCCGAGGTGGGACTCGGGGTGCGCGAAACGCCGCTCGAAACCTCGTTCTGCGGCCATGCCATCCTCGAAGAGGATCTGCTGGTCATCCCGGATGCCCGGCAGGATCCTCGCTTCGACGGCAACCCGCTCGTCCATGGGACGGCCGGCCTCCAATTCTATGCCGGCGCGGTGCTGAAGACCCCCGACGGCCAGCCCATCGGCACGATGTGCGTGCTCGATACCAAGCCGCGTCATCTCAGCGAGCTGCAGATCGACATGCTGCGCTTTCTGGCCCGCCAGGCGATGACCCAGATGGAATTGCGGCGCTCCGTCGCCACGCGCGACCGCCTCCTCGCGGAAGCCCGTGCCGCCGAGGCGCGTCGCCGGGACCTGGCGCATGAGATGGCGCACCGGATGAAGAACCTGCTCTCCATGGTCCAGGCCGTGGCGACGCAGACCCTCCGGCAAGCCTCCTCGATGGAGGAAGGTCGGCTTGCGATCTCGCAACGTCTGACGGCCCTGGCCCGGGCTCAGGACATCCTGACGCAGGCGGAGTTCAAGGCGGCGGACGTGTGCGAGGTCGTGGCGGCCACGATCGCTCCCCATCAGACGGGCGACCGCCGCATCCGCCTGAACGGTCCCGGGACGCTCCTGACCTCGCAGCAGGCGCTCGGCCTGTCGCTGGCCATCCACGAGCTCGCGACCAACGCGGCGAAGTACGGCGCCCTGTCGAACGATGACGGCACCGTCGACGTCGCCTGGACCGATGAGGACAACGCATTCGTCTTCGACTGGACCGAGCGCGGTGGTCCCGCCGTCGTCGCGCCGGACAGGCGGGGATTCGGCTCGAAGCTCATCGAGCGGATCGTGGCGTCCTACTTCAATGGCGAGGGCCGCATCGACTTCGCTCCCGAAGGCATCCGATTCAGGCTCATCGGGAAATCGGACCGTTTGCCGGTGATGGCGTAGGGGCGGATCGCAGGCCATGGCTCAGTCTCTCAACCCGTCCCGCTTCGCCGTCCTGATCGTCGAGGATGATGCCCTGGTGCGCGCCGAGGCGGTCGATCTCTGTGCGGAGGCCGGCTTCACCACCTACGAGGCCAGGAACGCCGATCAGGCGATCCGTCAGCTGGAAAGCCATTCCGATATCCGCGTCCTGTTCACCGATATCGAGATGCCCGGTCCGATGGATGGTTTGACGCTGGCGCATGGCGTGCAGGATCGCTGGCCGCCCATCTCGATCATCGTCACGTCGGGCCGCATCACGGTTGGCAAGGACGACATGCCCGAGAAGGGCCTGTTCTTCGCCAAGCCCTATCCGCCCGAGGCCATCCTGCGCACGCTTCACGACATTGCGGGACATCTGGGCGATGAGGCGGGCGGGTAGGCCTCCTGCCTCCGTACTCCCTCGCCTCTCGACTCGGCCGCACCGACTGATACCAACGGCCTGAGATGCTGACGCATCAGGCCGTTGATCCATCTCGAATTTTCGAGGCCAAGCCAGAGGCTTGGCGACAATTCGAAAACGGAACCAAAGGTCGTTTTCAACGACCGTTGGTATGAGGGAGTCAAACATGCTCTGAGCCATCGCGTCGTGCATCGCCGCGAGCCGGATCCACCGGCAACCATGCGGAATGCACAAACCCCCTCTCCCGTGCGGAAGAGGGGGCCGCAGCTCGGATGGGGTGCGTCGATCAGGGGTCGCGCGGTCGCCTCACGCGCCCTGCGCCCTCCCCTCCACCGCCCGCCCGTCCCGGGCGGCGAGCCGCACGCTCATCACCGGCGGCGGGGGTTGGCGCCGCGCGCGGCGTCGATGCACCAGAGGCACGGTCGGGTCCTGCCGGAACGGCAGGTCGAGCACGCTCTCCACGTCGTTGCGGGTGAGGCCGATGTCTTTGAGCGCCCGGTCGTCGAGCTCGGCGAGGCGGTAGGCGGCGCGGCGGTTGATCCACAGGGTGACGATCCGGGCCACGATCTGCGCGGCCTTGCGGCCGGCGCCGAGCGCCAGCGAGAGGACACCGAAGAGGGGGGCAAAGCTGATCGTCATCGTCGTCTCCGGCGGGAGCTGTCGGCGAACCTCGTCATGCGCCGGCCATCGTTCTTCCGCTACGTCGTCATAGCCCCGCTCGGCCGATGCGTTGAGCGAATGATTGAGATGTGTCACATCACACGGATTGATGAAGGAGCAATCCGGTGCATCCCCTCGACATCGACCAGCTCCGGACCCTGGTGGCGATCGCCGAGAGCGGCTCGTTCACCCGTGCGGCGGACGCGGTGAACAAGACCCAGTCCGCGGTCTCGATGCAGATGAAGCGGCTCGAGGAGCGGATCGGACGCGAGGTCTTCGCCAAGGCGGGACGCGGCGTGCGGCTGACCGACGACGGCGAGCGCCTGCTCGATTATGCCCGGCGCATCGTGCGGCTCCAGACCGAATGCCTGGCGACCTTCGACGAGGGCGACCTCGCCGGGCGGGTTCGCCTCGGCCTGCCCGACGACTACGTCGACCGCTACCTGCCGGAGATCCTCGGGCGCTTCGCCCGGACCCATCCCCGGGCCGAGGTGACGGTGATCTGCGAACCCACCGACATGCTGGCCGAGCGGATCGCCGCCGGCGACATCGACCTCGCCATCGTGACGGAAGCCAAGGGACGGCGCACCATCGAGACGGTCCGCACCGAGGCCCTGCTCTGGGTCACGTCGAGCCGCCACGCCGTGCATGCCGAGCAGCCGGTGCCCCTCGCCCTCGGGCGGCCCGCCTGCAACTGGCGCCGAGCCGCCATCGAGGCCCTGGAGCGCGGCGGGCGCGACAGCCGGATCCTGTTCGTGAGCTGGAACTCGACCGCGGTCGTCGCCGCGGTGCTGGCCGGGCTCGCCGTCTCGGTGCTGCCCGAGAGCGCGCTGCGCCCCGGCATGCGGGTGCTCGGGCCGCAGGAGGGCTTCGCGACCCTGCCGGCCTGCCGCATCGGGCTGATGCGCCACCGCTCCGGCGAGCCCAACCCCCTGGCGGACATCCTGGCCGGGCAGATCCGGCAATGCCTGGACAATCTCGGTCTGGCGGCGGAATGAGGCGCGCAAGACCTGCCTTCACACGACCTGCCTTCAGTGCAGGGCGGAGATGAAGCGATTGCTGAGGTTGCCGTAAAGGCCGCCGGCCGAATTGCCGTAGACGGCGAGCGCGCCGGTCAGCGCGAGGAAGATCAGGGTGGCGATCAGCGCGTACTCGATCGCCGTCGCGCCGGATTGCTCACGACGGAAGCGCCGGATCACCTCCGTCACCCGCGATCTGCCACGCACGTCGATGTCTCCCGGTCCGCCGCGGCCGACTCTAGGGCAGACCTCCTCACCGGGGGTTAACCCGACGGATGAATACGGCGCCGGACGCACGATCGCGGCACGGGCGCCGACATCCGGAAGCGAGAAGAGGCCCCCTTCCCCCGGATCGGGGAACAGCGCCCGGCCATCTCCTCGGACGGTACCCCGTCCCGTGACGGGCTGGGCTGTCTGAGGACAAGGAGTAGCACGGGCTTCCCTGTCCCGTGTGGAAGTACAAATCCCGCGCTAGATTTCAAACCGGGCCAGCCTCCGAT
>JAEWKL010000759.1 GCA_023386115.1 Pseudomonadota bacterium | reverse complement strand
TCACGGAGTCGGATGGAAGGACGAGCGAGGCTTTCGTTGCGGGACAGGCGGAGCCGGGCCTGCAAGACGGCAGCGGAGCGGAAGAGTGATACCAACGGTCGTTGAAAACGACCTTTGGTTCCGTTCTCGAATTTTCGCCAAGCCTCTGGCTTAGCGTCGACAATTCGAGATGGATCAACGGCCTCGTCGATCCCGGGCCTGCCCGGGATCGAATCGATGCGTCAGCATCTCAGGCCGTTGGTATGATCCGCGCGAAGACGGGTGAAGGCTCTACGGACGAACCGGTCTCTCGCACCGCCGGCGATGCGCCGGTGCGTCACCGCAGCCCCGACGCCTCTTCCGACAACACCGGCACCGGCCTGGCCGCGAAGGTCCACAGGCGATGGCCGAGGAAGTTCCAGAACACCACGACGCCGGTCGCCAGCAGCTGGGCCGGAAGGTAGGGCAGGCCGAACCCGCGGGTGAGCCCCGCCATGATCAGCCAGGTCAGCCCGAAGCCGATCGCCGCCACGACGCCGAAGCGCCAGGTCGCCTCGGCATGGGGCCGGGCGCTCGCATAGGTCAGGCGGCGGTTGAGCCCGTAGGAGACCACCGCGCCGGCGAGGTAGCCGGCGAGCGCCGCCCGCACGGGATCGGCGCGGCCGATCTCGACCAGGGCGGCGAGCAGCGCGTAGTGCACGGCGAGTGCCGCGAGGCTCACCCCGACATAAGCGAGGAATTGCCGCGCGAGGGCCGCCAGCGCCTCGGCATTCCACGGATTCGCCCTCGGTTCGCTCGCCACGGCGTCACTCGACCACGCACAGGAATCATCGAGGCGGCCGACGCTGCCCCGCTTCCTGTCTAGCGCCGGGCACTGAACCGAAGATGACCCGAAAGCGGTGGATCCGGGGTCATCCCTGCAGGCGGGCCACCACCTTTCGGCTGAGCCAGCGCGGCATCAGGCGGGCGCCGGTCACCGCGGCCCGGTGGGCCGGTCCGGGGTTCGCCGCCGCCCAGCCGGCGAGGTTGACCCTCGATTGCGGCCCCGGCCACCGCTTCCGCGCTCATCAGGGTGCCGGTGGAGCACTTGGCGCCGGCGACAATCGGACCGCGCCGAAAATCAGGCCCGGCAGCACCAGACGGCTGAGCACGGTCGGCGCGGTGACGTTCACCGCCACCATCTCGGCCCGGTCCTGCGGCGGCAGGGCAGCGAGGCGGCCGCGCAGGCCGAAACCGGCCTTGTCGACGAGGGTGTGCAGGGTGACGCCGCGACCGGCTCCTCGGCCGCACCCGGCGCCGCGAGGCCGGCCGGATCACCGCCACCAAGACGGGCAGGTCCTCCGCCCGCGCCTCAAGGCGCTCCACCCGCCGGGCGCTCAGCACCAGCGGTCGCCCGCGCCAGGCGAAGGCCCGGGCGATGACGACCCGATTCCGCACGACGCGCCGGTGACCAGCGTCCAGCGCGCATCTCCCCCTCCGTCCCCGTTCTCGGCCACACCCTTTCCCTGATCTGTACGCCTATGCTAAGGGCGCCCAACGCAATCCCCGCCGCTCCCGCACGTTCCGCTCCCGCCTCGACGCCCGCCAGGGCCTCGGGACGCCGGATCCGAGGAACGAGGCAGCGCGCCGCACGAGTCTGAAGCGTCCGATGCCCAAGCGCACCGATCTCTCCTCCATCCTCATCATCGGCGCGGGCCCGATCGTCATCGGGCAGGCATGCGAGTTCGATTATTCCGGCACGCAGGCCTGCAAGGCCCTGCGCGAGGAAGGCTACCGGATCATCCTGGTCAACTCGAATCCGGCGACGATCATGACCGATCCGGATCTCGCCGACGCCACCTATGTCGAGCCGATCACGCCGGAGATCGTCGCCCGCATCATCGAGAAGGAGCGGCCCGATGCGCTCCTGCCGACCATGGGCGGCCAGACCGCGCTGAACTGCGCCCTCTCGCTCAAGCGGATGGGCGTGCTGGAAAAGTTCGGCGTGCAGATGATCGGCGCCACCGCCGAGGCGATTGACAAGGCGGAGGACCGCAGCCTCTTCCGCGACGCGATGACCAAGATCGGGCTCGAGACACCGAAATCGGCGCTGGCCAATGCCTCGGCGGCCAAGAAGGCCGACCGGGAGAAGTACCTCGCCGAGGTGGCCCGGATCGAGGCCGCCGAGAGCGATCCGGAGACCCGGAAGAGCGCGCTCGCGGCCTTCGAGAAGAAGTGGGCTTCGGCTGAGAACGACCGGCGCAAGCGCTACGGCGAGCACGCGCTCGGCCAGGCGCTGGTGGCGCTCGCCGAGGTCGGCCTGCCGGCGATCATCCGGCCCTCCTTCACCATGGGCGGCACCGGCGGCGGCATCGCCTATAACCGCGAAGAATTCCTCGACATCGTCGAGCGCGGCATCGACGCCTCGCCGACCAACGAGGTCTTGATCGAGGAATCGGTGCTGGGCTGGAAGGAGTACGAGATGGAGGTCGTCCGCGACAAGGCGGACAACTGCATCATCGTCTGCTCGATCGAGAACCTCGACCCGATGGGGGTGCATACCGGCGACTCGATCACCGTGGCGCCGGCGCTGACGCTGACCGACAAGGAATATCAACGCATGCGCGACGCCTCGCTCGCCGTGCTGCGCGAGATCGGCGTCGAGACCGGCGGCTCGAACGTGCAGTTCGCCGTCGATCCGGCCACCGGCCGGATGATCGTGATCGAGATGAACCCGCGGGTGTCGCGCTCCTCGGCGCTCGCCTCGAAGGCAACCGGCTTCCCGATCGCCAAGGTCGCGGCCAAGCTCGCCGTCGGCTACACGCTCGACGAGATCGCCAACGACATCACGGGCGGCGCCACCCCGGCCTCGTTCGAGCCGACGATCGACTACGTCGTCACCAAGATCCCGCGCTTCGCCTTCGAGAAGTTCCCGGGCGCCGAGCCGACGCTGACCACCGCCATGAAGTCGGTCGGCGAGGCGATGGCGATCGGCCGCACCTTCTCCGAGTCGCTGCAGAAGGCCCTGCGCTCCCTGGAGACCGGTCTCACCGGCCTCGACGAGATCGAGATCGAGGGCCTCGGCAAGGGCGACGACCGCAATGCCATCAAGGCGGCGATCGGCACCCCGACCCCGGACCGGCTGCTCAAGGTGGCGCAGGCGCTGCGCCTCGGCGTCAGCCACGAGGAGGTCCACGCCTCCTGCAAGATCGATCCGTGGTTCCTGGAGCAGCTCCAGGGCATCATCGACCTCGAGACCAAGGTGAAGCGCTTCGGCCTGCCGAAGACCGAAGGCGCCTTCCGCCAGCTCAAGGCGGCGGGCTTCTCCGATGCACGCCTCGCCGTGCTCGCCGGCACGGATGAGGGCGCGGTGCGCGCGGCCCGCCGGGCGCTCCGGGTGCGGCCGGTCTTCAAGCGGATCGACACCTGCGCGGCCGAGTTCAAGTCGCCGACCGCCTACATGTACTCGACCTACGTCGCCCCCTTCGCGGGCGCGGCCGCCGACGAGGCGCAGCCCTCGGACAAGAAGAAGGTGATCATCCTCGGCGGCGGCCCGAACCGGATCGGCCAGGGCATCGAGTTCGACTATTGCTGCTGCCACGCCTGCTTCGCGCTCTCGGATGCGGGCTACGAGACCATCATGGTCAACTGCAACCCGGAGACGGTCTCGACCGACTACGACACCTCGGATCGGCTCTATTTCGAGCCGCTGACCGCCGAGGACGTGCTGGAGATCATCGAGACCGAGCGGCAGGCCGGCACCCTCCACGGCGTCATCGTGCAGTTCGGCGGCCAGACCCCGCTGAAGCTCGCGCGCGCCCTCGAGGAGGCCGGGGTGCCGATCCTCGGCACCTCGCCGGACGCGATCGACCTCGCCGAGGACCGCGACCGCTTCAAGCGCCTGCTCGACAAGCTGCACCTGAAGCAGCCCAAGAACGGCATCGCCTATTCGGTGGAGCAGAGCCGGCTCATCGCCGCCGATCTCGGCCTGCCCTTCGTGGTGCGGCCCTCCTACGTGCTCGGCGGGCGCGCGATGGCGATCATCCACGACGAGACCCAGTTCGCCGACTACCTGCTCGACACCCTGCCGAGCCTGATCCCGTCGGACGTGAAGGCTCGCTACCCCAACGACAAGACCGGCCAGATCAACACGGTCCTGGGCAAGAACCCGCTCCTGTTCGACCGCTACCTGTCGGACGCGATCGAGGTCGACGTCGACGCGGTCTCCGACGGCAAGGACGTGTTCATCGCCGGCATCATGGAGCACATCGAGGAGGCGGGCATCCACTCAGGGGACTCGGCCTGCTCGCTGCCGCCGCGCTCGCTGCCCCCGGAGACCATCGCCGAGCTGGAGCGCCAGACCCGCGGCCTCGCGCTGGCGCTGGAAGTCGGCGGCCTGATGAACGTGCAATACGCGATCAAGGACGGGGTGATCTACGTCCTGGAGGTGAACCCGCGGGCGTCGCGCACGGTCCCGTTCGTCGCCAAGGTGATCGGCGAGCCGATCGCCAAGATCGCCGCCCGGGTCATGGCCGGCGAGCCCCTCGCCTCCTTCGGCCTCGTCCCTAAGACCCTGCCGCACATCGCCGTCAAGGAAGCGGTCTTCCCCTTCGCCCGCTTCCCCGGCGTCGACGTGCTGCTCGGGCCGGAGATGCGCTCGACCGGCGAGGTCATCGGCCTCGATCGCGGCTTCGGCGTCGCCTTCGCCAAGAGCCAGCTCGGCTCCGGCACCCAGGTGCCGAAGGCCGGCACGGTCTTCGTCTCGGTGCGCGACGGCGACAAGGCGCGCATCCTGCCGGCGATCAAGCTCTTGGCCGAACTCGGCTTCACGGTGCTCGCCACCACCGGCACGCAGCGCTACCTCGTCGAGAACGGCGTGGCGTGCGCCCGCGTCAACAAGGTGCTGGAAGGCCGGCCGCACGTGGTCGACGCGATCAAGAACGGCGAGATCCACCTGGTGTTCAACACCACCGAGGGGGCGGGCGCGCTGTCCGACTCCCGGTCCCTGCGCCGGGCCGCCCTCTTGCATAAAGTGCCGTACTACACCACTCTCGCGGGAGCGATGGCGGCCGCAGAGGGAATCAAGGCCTATCTCGGGGGCGATCTCGAGGTCCGGGCCCTGCAGGAATATTTCGCGGCGTGAAGACGTAAGGCCGCGGAGACACCTCTTCTCATCCCCACGCGCCCGCGCGGGACAATCGGAAACAGGCCCGGTCGGGGAGGTTCACCCTCCCGCCGGGCCGATTATTTGTGACGCGAGACGACGACGATGGACAAGGTTCCGATCACGGTACGGGGATTCGCGGCTCTGGAGGCGGAGCTGAAGCGCCGCCAGCAGGAGGAGCGTCCGCGGATCATCCAGGCGATCGCGGAGGCCCGCGCGCTCGGCGACCTGTCGGAGAATGCCGAGTACCACGCCGCCAAGGAAGCGCAGTCCCACAACGAGGGCCGGGTCCTGGAGCTGGAGAGCCTGATCTCCCGCGCCGAGGTCATCGACGTGTCGAAGCTGTCGGGGACGAAGATCAAGTTCGGCGCCACCGTCAAGCTGATCGACGAGGACACCGAGGAGGAGAAGACCTACCAGATCGTCGGCGAGCCCGAGGCCGACGTGCATGCCGGCCGGGTCTCGATCACCTCGCCCATCGCCCGCGCGCTGATCGGCAAGGCCGTCGGCGACACCGTCGAGGTCGTCACCCCGGGGGGCGGCAAGTCCTACGAGATCGTCGGCATCCAGTTCGGCGCCTAGGCGCCGACGATCGCCCGGCGCCCGACCCGCGAAGCGTTGCCGTCACGGCGGCCTGGGGCTATCTCGGCCTCACGAGGTGGCCCCGTCGGGCGCCGTGGAGAGGACGCCGATGCTGCGCTGGTTCAGACCCCTGATCGCGGCCGCCCTGGTGGCGACCGCTCTGCCGGCGAGCGCGCAGGACGCGCCCCTGCCGCCGGGGACGCGCTTCTCCGCCATCCGGGTCGATGTCGGCCCCCTCCTCGCCCGCGGCCTCGGCCCCTATGCGGAGAATGTGCGGGGCGAATTGCAGGCGGCGCTCGCGAAGAACTTCGCCGACCGGGTCGGCGGCCCCGGCCCGACGCTCGTCGTGCGAGTGACCGGCCTCTCGCTCAACCCCTATGCCGGGAGCGAGACCCGTTTCGGCGGCGGCAACGCCACCAACAGCGATTACCTCGAAGGCGAGGCGCTCGTGGTCGACCGCGCCGGCACCGTGCTGCTGCGCCACCCCCAGCTCTCCGCCACCAATGCCAGCGCCGGCGGCGCCTGGTACGACCCGGCCTCGGAGCGCCGGCGCGTGAGCTACATCAGCGAGCACTACGCGGCGTGGCTGCGGCGGGGATTGGGGTTGGAGTGAGCAGCCAATCCTGGCCGGCCTGGCGAGGAATGGTTGCCTGAGGACAAGACTGTCCTTGAGAGAAACCCTCCTTCCTCGAGGCTTGAGCAATGGCGACCGCCTCCCTCCTGTTCGGCTTCCTCGGCTCCGACAAAACGATCCTGGCGCGCGACCCTCGAACACCGGCACCGCGCCGTGCGGTTCACGCCCGACGAGTGGATGGCGCGGCTGTTCGGCGAGAACCCGCCCGCCGACACCTTTCCGCAGCACGCCGCGGCGATCCTCGACCTGATGGAGCCGATCTGGACCCGATGCCTGCGCCTCGGCGTCGACGTCGTGCCAGATGACGGATTCTGGCAGCGCGCCGAGCGCGATCATGCCAGACGCCTCGTCGAGGGATGCGGCGCCCGCGCGCTCCTCTACAAGATCGAGTGTTCGGACGAGGAAGCGCGGCGGCGAGTGGCAGCCCGCAATGAGCAGGCGGAGCGCAGCCTGTTCATTGCGACAGAGACGTTCGATGTCCTGAATGAGCGGCTTGAGCCCTGGCAAGCCGATGAGATCTTTCTCGCGGTCGGGCAGAGACACCTCTGATCGCACAAGACGCCGGAACGATCCCCTCGCCTCTCCACCGCACAGGATCATCCCGGGCCCGCGCACCGGAGGCCCGGAAAGACGAAGTGGCGGGCCGGAGCCGGTCCGTCGAGCATCAACCGGCAGCGGAACTAGAGCCGTCACTATTCCGGCTTAAGCCCCGAACGCGCCTCGAGTTCCTGGAGGGTTCGGCGCGCCACGGTGGCGCCGGGCAGGCGGCGCTCGCGCTCGAAGCGGGCCAGGGCCGCGCGGGTGCTCGGGCCGGCGATGCCGTCGACGGTGAGCGGGCCGTAGCCGAGCTTGACGAGGGCACGCTGCGCGTAGGCGACCGCCTTGTCGGGCTTTGCTCCCTCAGGTTTGGTCCCGGGGGCCGGCGCGGCGTGGAGCGCCGAAGCCTTCACGGGGTCCGCCGCCCTCGCCTCCCGGACCGGCGGGTGGCCGGCGGGAGCGGCCTTGCCCGAGGTCTCCCGGCCGGAGCCGTCCCGACCTGCCGTCTCCTTGGCGGAAGCCTCCTT
>JAEWKL010000674.1 GCA_023386115.1 Pseudomonadota bacterium | reverse complement strand
GAAGCAGCGCAACCGCCGCAAGACCCGTCGGCAGCAGTCGGTGAAGCACGCCCAGACGGCTGCGCGCCACGACCGCGAGAAGGCGATCAAGCGTCGCCTACGCGCCCGTGAGCGAGTGATTCTTCCGGCCGGCCGGGAATGGCTCGCCGTCGAGGCCCTGCCCCTCAGTGGGGCTCGCTGCGCCGCTGCGCTCAAGGCTGTTGGCCTGCCCGTGTTCGAGGCTAGGGAGAAGGTCCGTGAGCAGCGTGAAGGCCGCCCGCCCCGCGTCGCCGTGGTGCCGGTGATGCGCCGGGTGCTCTTCGTCGGCCTTAGGGGTTGGTCCGATATGCGGCTGATCGAGGAGTGCCGGCACGTCTGGCGCGTATTCTCGGTCACCGTCCAGGGTTTGGACTGGGTGCCTCGCGAGCACTACCGTCAGTCGCTGTTCGAAGCCGAGATCCTGGGAGAACGCATCATGCCATTCATCTCGGATGCGGCCATGCAGGAGTTCGCGGACCACGTCATCGGCTACAAGCGACATGATGCCCGCATGGGTCTGTCGCACGTGACGACCGAGGCGAATCTCCTGGCGCTTCTGTTCCAGCCGGGTGACCGAGTGAAGGTCATCGGCGGGCCATTCGCGTCGTCCCAGTGCATCGTGGAGGGTTACGATTTGAAGACCGACCTCTACACTGTGAGTGTTAGCATGTTCGGTCTAATCGCCCGAATGCCCTGTGGCGAGGGGCAGCTTGTGGCAGCTTAAAGTTAGGGCCCAATCAGCTGTATCATCAATGTATCGACTTCCGACCCGCCGCGGTTTCGAGATCCATGTTCGCCCAACCAACGCTGCTGACCTAGTGCGGCCCCTCGCGGCGGATGTCGGGAATGTCTGGTTGCGACGGTTTTCCCGACACTTGTTTTACTGCCCCTGTTCCCTGCCACTGACAAACTCGCGGGGCTCTCGCGTCAAACGCGTCAGCAGAAGCAGCTATCGTGACCCTCAGGAAAAGGTCGGACACTGTTGTCAAATTTCAAGAGGAAATTACAAGAAGCTGGCTTTCGTAGGGGATCGCACAGCGGCGAGGCAGCCTCGCTACGCGCCAAGCTGAAGGGACGCTCGAATTCGCCAACAGTGTCCAGTCGTTTTTTGGACATTCGAAGCTGACCCACCGAGGGCGTAGTGCCACAGGTCGGGCCGTGAAGTCGCTGCCACGCTCCGAGGCGACGATTCGCGCTGCACGGGCGCTCGCCGCAGGCTGACGACCGCCTGGAAGCGAGCCCCTGCACCCGGAACGAACCGGCAGCCGTCATCATACCTATTGCACTGACGACATCAAAATGTACGCCACGGAACGGGAATTCGCTCGTTAGTACAGATAGTTTGCCAGCACCCACGTGGCGCGCTCGTCGGCGCCGATGCACTAGACCATGTCCCAAACCCGAAGGCGCCCGATGACCCACCCCCTGCTCGCGCTACTAGGGGCCATCCTCGTCGGCCCCGCCCTCGCCCAGAAGCCCAGCCGCTGCCCTCGGCCGGCCAGGTCAGGTTCGTCGAAGTGCGATCGGATACAGTGCTGAGCCGCAGCGTCGTCGGCCTGGGCGTCACTGACAACACGAGCAGCACCGTTGGCAAGATCAGGGATGTCGTCTTCGAAGGCGGCAAGTTGGTCGGATACGTCGTGTTCTTGCTCCAGCCCCGGAGGCGGTGTGCGTGCTCATCCTGGATCGGCAGCAGCGGATCCCTTCCGCCCTCGACCTGCTCCCCGGTCATCCATTCGGCCGAGCCGGCTCCCCGCCCAAAGTATTAGGCGGCAATCATAGGTGCTAGCGACGCGCACGAGAAAATCGAGCGCTCAACGGGTGTATTACTCTATTTCATTATGAAAAGCGGCGTACAGTGATATTTATACCCCCAGACTAATCGTGCAACTTGCTAGTGTTGCTATGATAAACAAGGAGTTCTACATGAAACTACCAAGACGATACAAGATCATGCTCGCCGCAGCTGCACTCTGCGCCTTCGGCGCGGGGTCAGCAGCAGCACATGATCATGGTCATGGTTGGGGGTTCGGCCACTCACGTGGTGCTCCAGGCCCGATAGCCGGTGCTGGACTTCCCTTTATCATCGTCGCTGGTGCGTATGGGGCTTATCGGCACGCGCGGCGGCGGCGAGTCGAGAGAAGCCAGATCGAGCAGAGCCGCCAGAACTGATTGAAGCCCCCGGGCGGCCGCAACGATCCGCGGTGCGCCCGGGGATGCGGCGGGCGGGACCCAGTAGCCGACGTCGTTCGACCTGCCGTCGCAGGTGGCGGTGCGTCGAGAGGCCCGGCTGCGCGGCGAGACCGCCAGGCGCTGAGCGGAGGCACGCAGCCTCAGCCGCTCTCTCGATCCCGGGCCGCGGAGCATTGACTGTGATCCACACCACGACCTCACCCATGACGAGCCCGAGCCGTCCCGCGACGACGATCCACAACCCGGCGGCGCTCACCCGCGGCAGCCTGTTCGCGGCACTCTGCCTGCTGGGCTTCGCCAACGGGGTGGCTCAATCCATTGCGGTTGCAATCCAAGAGGCTGGCCTGGGCGAAGCCGTGCTCCGCACGTTCGGCGTCAGCGTCCTCGTCTGGGTCGCCGCCTGGCTCTGCCCACAGTGGATGGCCCAGTCCCACGATCAGCCTCCCACCCGCATGGACTTGGCAGTCGCTGCCGCCGCCATACCGGCCTTCCTGTTGCCGGTCTCCTGGTCGAGCTGGATCGGCCTCACCGGCATCGCGCTCTATCTCCTCGTCGCGGTCAGGCCGGCAGTTGGTCGTTCGCCCTCCCCGGCCCTCCGTCGCGCGGCCTGGGTCCTGCTGGCTGCAACGAGCACCATGTTCTGGGGGCCATTGCTGCTGATCGTGATGGGAGAGTTCCTCCTCAAGGGCGATGCGATCCTGGTCGGCTGGCTCCCGGCTTCACCACGCTACGGCAATACGGTTCAGTTCGCCGGCGGCAGCGGCTACCTTTGGATCGCCGAGGCATGTTCGTCGCTGTCGGGCATCTCGCTGGTCATCCTGTGCTGGACGCTGTTCTCGCAATCTCGGGGCTTACGATGGTCGCCTTCCAGCGTTGGCTGGTGCGGCCTTGCATGCCTGTCTGTCACCGTCATCAACGTCGCGCGAATGGGCCTGATGGTCCTTTACCCGAACCGCTACGAACTGCTGCACGGTCCCATCGGAGCGGGAGTGGTGGGGTGGTTGACGCTCGCGTTGATCGTGACCCTATGCTCTTATGGAACGCGCGGGAGGGCACCCGCACATGCTTAGGTGTGTCTTCGTAGGCCTGCTGGGTCTGAGCCTCAGCATCAAGGTCGCACTCGGGTTCAGCCTGGGCCTCCAGGTCTCAGCACTCGCTGACCCGGCGCTGGCGCGCGAGGACCAAGCAGTCGCCGGCTTCCTGGAGCGGAGCGGGTTTGTGATCGAGGAGTGGCAGGGGACGGGGCTCGTGCGCCTGGTCTCCGCACGGTCGGGAGAGTGCCGAGTGCTGGTGGGGGCACTCTCGCCGCTGAGCTGGCACCGCGACCTGCTCCACCGCTTGGCACCTCCGGGTGGGCGGGCGTTCTTCGTGTACGAGGGCGGCATCTACGAGGACCAGCCGAGGTGGCGGGCCTGGCTGCATCACTACTGGCGGACGTCGGCCCGTCTGGTCGGCTTGGCGGTCGCGAACAATCCCTTGTACGGGATCGTGACGACGTCGGCCTGCGGCGAGGCCGAGGTGGACTGGCGTAACATTGGTCACGCCGCCCGATGAGATCTGTCCGCTGCTCCGCGGAGCGGATGTTAAGCGGCCAAAGCCGGGCGTCGCTTCAGGGCAAGGGCTTCGGCGTGTCGCCATCCGGAGTGGCTGTCTAGAGCCGCCTCCTTACCGCTATGCAGATTAGTCTTTTCTATTTTACTTGCTGATACTGTTCTAATAGGCCGTGATCGCACGCTGACAATTGGGTGAGCGACTGGCTCGATTTCTCTTGAAACAAACATCCATCGCTGGATCGTCAGGCTGGATGCCAGCGCAAAGCTGCAAAGCATCGTTGGGGCAGTGCTTCTGAATATCCGCGTTGCCCCACTTCGAGGCATCAGCGGATGCCTTTGCGAATGCGGCACCTGTCGCGGCAAACGCCAAACAAACAGCGGCGGATAATGTTCTAGCTTGCACGATGCATAATTCATTCTGCTGTAGCGATAGCCCCGCTGTGCCAATACCATTTTAAGGCCTGAGCTAGATCCGGCCCAGTAGCACGAGAATGACGATGATCACCAAGATGAGCCCGACCACCCCTCCAGGGGCATAGCCCCAGCCGGCATTGTAAGGAAGCCCAAGCGGGAGAGCGCCGAGCAATGCCAAGACCAAGATGATGATGAGGATTGTGCCGAGACTCATGGATTCCCTCCTGCTGAACTCCGAATTCCAGCAGGAACTACGGTTTCGCCTTTTGAGTTCCGCCGCAATCATCGAAAGCGCGAACAGGCCCACAATCGCGCGGGTCCTGTTCCAGACTCGGGTCCGGGCCGCAGAAGGGGATGCGCGCCCCCGCTTTCACGCTTCGGTTGCGACGAGCAGCCCGAATTAGGCAAGCAAGTGGTTCTGCTCGCGCACGGTGCGCGCGCCCGAGTGCGGTTTCAGGAGAGGCTCACAGCCCCTGATATTTCCTGACGCCTCCCTCCTTTAAGTATCAGCTACATCCGCCGGCCCCTGCTGATACGTCCGTTGTTGCCGTTTCATTCGTGTGCTGAGAGCATATGTTGATGCCGGATCCGGCTTAGGCGACTTGCCCACGGCATCTGAGTGTGCGCCCATACCCGCAGGGGACTCCGCCACCAGTATCTGGTCGTCCTCATCGCGCCCCACGATGATGGAACGGTCCGGCACAGCTCGCCGTTCGTGAGCTCGACCGTGGCAGAGACCCTCATCGTGACGTTTCGCTTGCCCCTCGTTCTTCTCTCGGTAGCACTCGCGATTTCTCCAGTAGCTCACGCCCAGCTGATCGAGTCGTCGCCCGCGGGCAACCCGGACACGTCCACGCCTGGGTCGCCGCAACCGCTCTCGGACGTGTCGGAACCGAATTCGCGATCAGGCGAGGCTCTGCAGGAGCCTGGTCCTCGGTCCGGGATCCCGACCGTGCTCCGCCGCTCCGGCAGCAGGGCCGGCGGGCCCGCCAACGACCTCAACCCAGGTGGTCGGCCTCAGGAGCCGCCCCTGCCCGCAGCCGACCTTGCAGCCGTCCTGACCGGCAAGGAGCTGTTCCACGGTAACTACTGCGGGGCCGGGCAGCGCGGAGAGGGACTCCCGCCGACGGATGACCTCGACGCTGCCTGTATGCGCCACGACGCCTGCTACGAAGCGGCGGGCTATCGCTCCTGCGCCTGCGACGCCGCGCTTAAACGCGAGGCCGCCACTGTCTCCGACCGCTCCGCCGCGCCCCTCCAGGTCCGCCAGCGGGCGCTGAGTGTCGCCGAAGTGGCGGAGGCGCTGAGCTGCCAGCATCCGTAAGCTGCCGGGCCGTCAGGCAGATGAAATCAGGCTGGAACCGTTCTGTCACCGCGGTCGTTTAGGCTGCCAGCTGAACTATAGGAGGTCGCACATGCGCATGTTTCCTGTTGTAGGAGCCGCCGCCTTCATCTTAGCTGGTCTATCGCCATCGGCGATGGCCGAGGAGACCACTGTAGTTCATCGCGATCGCGCCCCCGGCGTGGCCGTCGAGCACCGCGAAGGTGTGGTCGAGCACCGCAGCATCACCACCGGCAGCGTCGATTGCGGCTCCAAGACCGTCCACAAGGAGGACGGCATGGGCAACTCCAAGACCGTCCACAAGGAAGGCTGCTGATCGCGCCGTACTTAACCGTCAGAACCTTCAGGAGAGAGCATCATGACGAGCAAGCTGCTTCTGGCTGCTGCGACCGCGGCCGTTCTCGGGCTGCCGCTGACGGCCCAGGCTCAGGGAACCGTGCGCGGGGCCCAGGAAGGTGCCGCAGCAGGCGCTGCCGCGGCCGGTCCGGTCGGAGGCGTCGTCGGCGGGGCCGTGGGCGCTGCGACCGGCACGGTCGGCGGCATCCTGGGCGTGGATGATCGTCCGCGCTTCCGCTCCTACGTCCGCGAACGGCACCTGCCCTCCTACCGGTACAACGAGGATGTCCGCGTCGGGGCCGTGCTGCCGTCCTCGGGCGTGACCTACTACGACGTACCGTCCGAGTACCGCGTCAAACAGGGCTACCGCTACACGATCGTCAACGACGAGCCCGTGCTCGTGGACCCGCATACGCACCGGATCGTCGAAGTCATCAACTAGCCGATCGGAGCCGCCTCGGACACCGAGGCGGAGGGCATCTCGTGCTCAGCACATAGCGCCTGGCGAAGGGATCGACCCTCGCCAGGCGTTTTCGTGTGATCGGCTGAGACCGCTCGCAGTCCTACCTCCCGGCTGAACAAGAGCAGCGCAGCAGGAACTCCATCGTGGAGTTCAGCGGCCGCGCAGGGTGTCCTTCACCCCGCCGTAGGCACTCTGCGCTCGGCCCTCGGCTTTATCCATCTTGCCTTCGGCCTGGAGCTTGGCGTCTCCTGTTGCGCTGCCGAACGCGTCCTTCACGGCACCCTTGGCCTGCTCGGCGGCGCCGCCGACCCGGTCGTGGGAGACGCCGGGAGTTGAGTGCAGGCCGCGACGCTGGGTCATGAAGTACCAAGCGCCGCCAGCGATCACGAGGACCGCGATCAGGACCCACAGCCAAGTCATGCCGCCGCCGGCGTGAGAGGCCGTGGCGTCCTGCGCGAAGGCAGGGAGGGTTGGCAGCAGCAGCAGGCCCACGAGGGGAAGGCGCGGATCGCGCATGAGCCATCTCCTTATGGCCTCGGAAGCGAGGCTCTCGGGGAGCAATGCGTGATGCGGCCGCTCGGCTCCCATTCTCAGACAGATTCACGCCATCATCCGCCCTGCTAGGCGCGGTCGGGCACCGGACACGCCATCACCTCACCCGCGTGGGTCCGCGAAGAAACCCTGACGCGCCAGCTCCAGGAACGATCCACTCAGCCGGTGGTTAGATGTTCACTGTACAGCGGGCGGATCGGCACAGCCACGTCCCTTTCGCTCTCGCTGCAGAGGTGCATGGGTTGACGATCATGCCGTTCGCAAGCCGACTTCGTCCGGATCGCCTGGAGCCTGGGAAGGCGGCGGGGCCTGCTACGCTGCCCCCGGCCGTGCGGGACCACCTCGGCGCCGAACTGCAGGCGGTCTACCGCGAACTCATCACTCCTCGGCCGCCGCGTCCTTTGCTCGATCTCCTCACGCAGCTAGACACCGTGCTCAGCGCGCGAGGCTGCGAGCAAGCCGCCGCCTTTCGCGATGGCCTGACCAAAGCCCTTCCGGCGCTGCGCGGGTTCGCGCTGTCACTGGCCTCGAACGAGGTGCGTGCGGATGACCTCGTGCAGGAGACGCTGCTGAAGGCATGGGCCAAGCAGGAGCAGTTCGTGCCCGGCACGAGCCTGAAGGCGTGGCTGTTCACGATCCTGCGCAACCAGTTCTACAGTGAGTGCCGCAGGCACAGGCGCGAGGTGGAGGACGCGGAAGGAGCCCTAGCCGCCAAGCTGACGGCACCGGCCGCTCAGGAGCATTGTTTGGATCTGCGGAAGGTCTGGGCCGCGTTGGACAAACTGCCCACGGCACAGCGCGAGGCGCTGCTGCTCGTCGGCGCGCAGGGGCTGACCTATGAGGCAGCCGCTGGGGTCTTAGGCTGCCAAACAGGTACAGTCAAAAGCCGCGTGAGCCGCGCCCGCGCGCACTTGGTCGAAACGCTGGTGGAGCCTTTGAGCTTAGTCGCAGCCTAGTTTACCTCTTTACCTCAGCGTGAGTAGCGCTAACGGCGGAGCCAGTACGCATACACTCCG
>JAEWKL010000599.1 GCA_023386115.1 Pseudomonadota bacterium | reverse complement strand
GATCTACGGCGATCTGTCCCGATCGCTCTTCATCTGCGGCAAACGCGGGGCGGCCGGCAGAGCCGCCTCGCCCTAGTCACGGGGCTGGCGGCGCGAACCTCAAGCTCAATCAGCCGCCTGATCGCGTACTCAGGGACCATGGCCCGCAGCCTAGTAGTGATGTTCTTGACGACGCGAGCCACAGCGGCGTCAACGATCTACTGTAGGGTATCGGCCGGCTTCGGCAGGGCTCTGAGGCGGGCGACTAGGGTTGCGGGGCACAGTGGTGCTCCTCTCGGCGCAGGTGGCGTCATTCTGCGCGCCGCCTGCGTCTGAATATCTATCTGTCCTTAGGCTGCCTTTCGACCAAGGCCGAAGATTTTTGCCAGCTCTGAGCGCTGAGCAGCGTAATTAGCTGCAACCATCGGGTAATCAGCTGGCAGACTCCACTTCTTGCGGTACTGCTCAGGAGTGAGCCCGCGCCCTACGAGGTGACGCTTGAGCGTCCGGTATTGGCGGCCGTCCTCAAGGCTAATCAGGTAGTCGGGGGTGATGGTCTTGCGGATTGGGACCAGTGGCGTGGGCTTCTCAGCCTGGGCAGGCGCGGCCGGCGTACCGAGGTTGGTCAGCGCCGCGTGCGTTGCAGCGATCAGCGCAGGGAGTTCGCCAACCGGCACGCTGTTCCTCGTCACGTAGGCCGACACGATATCGGCGGCGAGGCTAACCAGATCAACGTTCGAAGTGTCGGTGCTCATCATGTACCAATCCGCTTGCGTGATTTCTTGCAAGAAATCACATACTTATTGCCATGCATTTTCATCAATATCAAACGCCCGAGGCAAATTATGTCAATTGAACAAAAATAGCTCAATCCAAGGACCATCATTCGAGCAGCAATGACGATCGCTACACCAGGTTTCGCATGGGCGGGTACAAGGCGCCGTCGTTGTCACGGGCGGCCCTCAGCCATGGCCTCTGCCTCCTCCTGTTTGAGAAGTTCGATAGAGATGCGGAAGCCTCGCATGATCTCGTCGATAGTGGCTTCGGGGTAGTGCTCGTGGATCAGGTTGACGATCCGTGCGAAATTGTTGTTCTCGCAGAGGCCTATAAGGCCCTCCCCGGTGTAGAGCAACTCGGCGATCTTGGCGGATAGGTCGGTCATCTTGCGCCCCCCAGGTCTGCAAAGAGGCGCTCAAGGCTAAGATCGTTATCAGTCCAATCTTTGCCTTCCACGGAGGCGAAGCTTTGCATGGCTCCGTCACTCCTCCGGATGATACACCAGCCAACGAAACCTTTCTGCGGCTGCACTGGCCAATCAAGCAGTTCGGCTGCTGTCTGTCTGCGCAGTCGATAAGCTCGGCTGGGGTTGGCGGAGAACCACGCCCGGTCGATATCTGAAGCGCTCACGGCGTTGTTCCCCTGATGTTGATCATGGTCTGCGAGGATACAACAGCATCGCTAGCAATGTCGCGATCTGAGAGGTCGATCCCAAGCAGGTCGAGCAGGGCCCGAGCGCAAGCGGTAGACAAAATCTGCCGACCCTTACCCCCGCCTCAGACGTGCGCGTTCTCGGGCCGGGACCATCTCAGCCGGCCGGAGAACCCGGGGACGGCCGATGCGTGACATGGGTCAATGCCAACTAAGCGGCAGTGGGCCACCGACTGAGAGTGGCCGGATCGAGGAAGCCAACTGGGCCTGGGTCGATCCGCGAAAGCCACTGCCTCAACCGCAAACACCCGGCAGTGGGCCACACCTCAGGCGACTTTGCGGGGGCTGCGAGCAACGGCGTCGGGGCTTGATGGTGTGGACGGCCCCTGCTCCGGCACCGCTGTGCCAGGATGAGGTCGTTGGGTCTCATCGGCAGGAGCCGTCCATGGCACAGGTTAGCACCATCGGCCTCGATCTGGCGAAGAACGTCTTCCAGGTTCACGGCCTCGATCCGCAGGGCAAAGTCCTCGTGCGTCGGCCGTTGCGCCGGGCCGAGGTCCTGCCCTTCTTCGCCAAGCTTGCGCCGTGCCTGATTGGGATGAAAGCCTGCGGCACCGCCCATCACTGGGCGCGCGAGCTGACGAAGCTCGGCCATATCGTCAAGCTGATGCCGCCGGCCTACGTGAAGCCCTACGTTAAGCGCGGCAAGACCGACGCCGCCGATGCCGAGGCGATCGCGGAGGCCGTTCAACGGCCGACCATGCGCTTCGTCGCCGCCAAAACGACCGACCACCAAGCGGTGCTGATGCTGCACAAGGTGCGCGATCTGCTCGTCCGTCAGCGGACCATGCTGATCAACGCGCTCCGCGGGCATCTGGCCGAGTTCGGCATCGTGGCAGCCCAGGGTGCTGTCGGCGTGAGGAGCGCCATCGCGCAGTTCAGGGCCGATCAGGCCAGCCTGCCGGAGTTGGCCCGATCAGCGATCCGCCACCTCATCGGCCAGATTGAGGCGGTCGCCGAGGACGTGAAGAAGGCCGAGACGGAGATCCTCGCCTGGTGCCGGGCCGACGCCGCGAGCCGTCGCCTCCTGACCATCCCCGGCATCGGGCCGATCACCGCCAGTGCGATCGCGGCGGCCGTCCCTGACCCGACCCTGTTCCGCTCTGGCCGTCAGTTTGCAGCCTGGCTCGGTCTGACGCCGCGGTCCCAGAGCAGCGGCGGCAAGGAGCGGCTTGGGAGGATCAGCAAGCAGGGCGACGGAACGATCCGCCGGCTGCTCGTTGTGGGGGCCACGGCGGTGATCCGGGTGGCGCGCCAGGACAATGCCGGACGCGCCTGGGCCAAGCGGCTCCTGGAGCGCAAGCCTGTCGCGGCAATCGGGCACGCTGAGCGCCGAGGTGGCCCGCTTCCTGTCCACCGTGCGGGCTGCGTGACGATGTAACGGGTAAGCACGCCGGAGGGCCCCATCTCTCGGCGTCTGAGCCGGCGACCCTTGTCGATCGCCTCGAAGACAGCCTCAAGGCCGACCGTAATGTCGGCCTCGACGAAGGATCCCGATGATGGTGGAGCAGGAGTTGTAGCGCTTGGTGCGCTAGCCGATCTCCGGGAAGCGGTGTCGAGGGTGGGACCCTCGACACAATCCACGGCGCAGAGCCCGGCAATCTGGGCCTGGCCGTTGTGCCTGCTCGGATCTCTCCGACGTGGTCTCGCCGAGCTGAGGAGACCATCCCATATACGCGGTTATTTCAGCTCGGGCCCGCGGCTGCGGGACGAATGCGAACACCGTGCGTGGGAGGCCCTGATGGCCTGCGGCAGTTCGGCGGGATGGCCCTCTGGCAGCAGCGAGATGGCCAGGCTCATCCGTCAGCACGATTGGTCTACAACACCGCTCGGGCCGGTCACCAGCTGGACCAGCCGCCTTCGCCTCGTCGTCGAGGTGCTCCTGTCCAACCCTTTGGTCGCTTACATAGTCTGCGGGCCCGAACGCATCCTGATCTACAACGATGCCGCCACGTCGATGCTCGGAGCCCTGCATCCCGGTGCACTCGGCCAGTCTGCCTCGACCTTCTTCACCGAAGCCCGAGAGGTCGTGGAGTCCCTCTACGATCGGGCCTTCACTGGCGAAGCGGTCAGGATCGAGGCGCAGCCCATCGGTCTGCGCGCAACAGGACCGGCCAGTGCCTTTGATCTCGTCTTGACGCCAATACCGGAAGAAGATGGCAGCATCACCGCCGTACAGGTCATCGGCTTTGAGGTGAGCGCTCGTCTGATCGTGGAGCAGGAGCGGGACCGAACGTTGCAAGACCTGCGCGCGAGCGAAGCGCAGCTACGGCTAGCTCTCGACGCCGCGCGCATGGGCGTGTGGACTTATGATCCTGCCAGGAATACGTTCGTGATCGACGCCCGCACGAGCGAGATCACCGGGGTCGCACCCGTCAACGCCGTGCCTGCCGCTACAATCTGGTCGGCTGCTCACCCGGATGATCGTGCCGACTTGCAGACACGACTCGCGGGCATGCTCGACCCGCAGGGTGACCACTGGAACGAGGCCACCGCGCGCTTTGTCCACCCCGGTGGCGAGGTGTGCTGGACACAGATGCGAGCTCAAGCCGTCCTCGAAGGCAGAAGTCCGAAGCGCCGGACTGCGCGGGTCCTAGGCACGATCCTCGATACGACAGACGGCAAACAGGCGGAGGCGGCGCTGCGCGAGAGCGAGGCGCGGTTCCGGGCCGTGGCCAATCTCGGTCCCGACTTCCTCTGGAGCAGCGACGCTGAGGGTCGGGCGACCTGGTTCAGTGAGCGCTGGTACGCGTACACGGGTCAAACCGAAGCCGCGGCTCTCGGCTACGGCTGGCACGCGGTGATCCACCGGGACGACCGCGAGCCCACGATGGAGCGCTTCCGCGAGGTCGTGGAGCAGGGGCAGGTGTACAGCCACGAGTACCGCATCCGCGGCCAGGACGGTCTCTACCGCTGGTTCCTGGTTCGCGCTGGACCTATCCACGATGAGGCAGGGCGTATCACCCGCTGCTACGGGGCTGTCACTGACATCGATGCGATGCATGGGCTTCACGACCGGCAGGCGGTGCTCGTCGCCGAGTTGCAGCACCGGACTCGCAACCTGATCGCGGTGGTGCGCTCGATCGCAGATCGAACTATGGCGCTCACCAGCCCGAATGAGCGCTTTCGCGAGCAGTTCAGTAACCGGCTCGCAGCGCTCTCGCGCGTGCAGGGATTGCTCTCGCGCTCCGACCAAGAGCCGATCACGATGCGAGCCCTTCTGCAGGCGGAGCTCGATGCACTCGGGAGCGGGCAGATGCGGGCGCGTGTGGCGCTGGAGGGGCCATCCGTAGTCCTGCACAAGGACAGTGTGCAGACCCTCGCGCTGGCGCTGCACGAACTGACGACGAACGCGCGCAAGTACGGCGCCCTCTCAGGCCCGGAGTCTAACTTGCGGGTGAGCTGGGACATCTACAGCTCGGACACGGGAGACCAGCGGCTCGCGTTGACCTGGATGGAGGACGGTATCACGGGCCCACGTGCCGGGGATCCTGTGCCGCGGGGCTACGGGCGTGAGTTGATCGAGAAGGCGCTACCCTATGCCCTGGAAGCTCGAACCTGCTTCGAGCTTGGTGAGAATGATCTACGCTGCTCGATTGACCTACCGCTGAATAGCGTTCAGCGCGGTTGGACCCACTGAGACACTCGCTCGGCTTACTCACGCTGGGCCCCTGCAAGGACGGACGTCGCAGGCAGGGAGCGTTAGCTCTTATCAGGCTCGGATGTTGGAGCAGAGACAGCACTCATCCCGCTGCTTAGATCCGACCCGGCATGAGGCGGGACACCCGCCGGCATCACGGGAGCAGAGGAAACGTCTTCGTCCTCCTGTTTCAACGAAACTCCCACCGCTTGGACCAGATCGGCGAAGTCGTATGGCTTGCGCAGAAGCCGCGCACCCGGTGGAAGCTCCCGTTGAACGTCGTCCACTTTTCCGGACGTGAGGATAATGCGGACGTCGGGCCAGCGCGCATGAACAAGATGAGCCAGAGGAATTCCGCCGCCGGGGATGCGACGTGCCGTGATCAGCATGCTTATATTGTCGGATCCTTCGAGCACGGCTACGGCTTCTGCCGCCGTTCGCACCTCGATGGTCCTGAAGCCCTGGTCCGCCAGCATGTCGGCGGTGACCATACGGATAAGTTCATCACTCTCGGCGATGAGGATGGCGACGGGCCTGCTGTCAGCGATCACAGGGTTTCTCAGATCTCAAACTCACGGTCGACGACGCTGCGTTAGAAAATGACAGGTCGTCGATGTAATCGCTCCATGGATCGTGGGACGATGGCTCGTGATAACAGTCGGATTGTGCATTCCCTAATTAAATCGCGCCCGTAACTGTTACATACAATACGTCGCAATGCAGTGTGATCACAGTTCGCACCTGCTTCCGCAGCCTGCCGCGGAACGGGAACTATCCTAGAAGGCGATCATTAGCTCCGCAGTCACCCGAGCCTGCCGCCCCTCGGCCGCTCTGCTGGTGTCACGCGCGGGCCGGGCCTCCTAATGGAGAAAGCGCCCCGGCCCGCCGCTTCACTGAAAGGCTGCCAGGACCGTGCGACAGCCGGGTCCTGTAACGATCGATTAACCATGTTTGTTAAGGAGTGCCCCAGCCCCCGGTCAGTCGCCCAGGACAGGTGAGTTGGTAGCATCGGTGGGTCAGTCGGTTTTAGTGCGTGCCTTGCGGATGAAGGCCAACACCTCATTCAAGGGCAAGGAGCCGGGGTGGTCTGGGAAAGCGAGGCTTGCGGGGGCACCGAGAGCCGCCATGATCGCCCGTAAATCATCAATCCACGCATCCGCTTCAGCTTGGGTCGCAAAGCCTGTGCGGATCATCGTCTTGTCCGGCGCGATCGTCACCGTGACAGAAAACCGCCCGTCAGGCATGTCAAAAATTTGATAGGTCATGCGGCGGGCCATCTGGTGAGCCTAGCGCGAAATCTCAATAGTTCAAAACGATGTGACGGCGATTTACTTCAGATCCGTTCAAGATATAACAAATTTATGATCGTGCCTGCGCTCATCACGACATCACGCCCGTGCTGGAGCCTTGCCGCGCTGGCGATGAAGCCGCTCCGGCTTCGATCGATCTTGCCTCTGGCCTCCGGACGCAGCCGCTGCGTGTTTCACCAAGCTGCCACGGTTCTGGGCAACAAAGCTATCATTTGCTAGTTTCAGGCTAGGCGTGCGGGCGCACGCATCTTTGATGGTCGCAAAGGGAGGCGACGGAGTTTTGCCGGATCGTTTCGAACAACATCGCATTGGCGAAGAAATCGGCCGTTCCGAGCCGAGCCATGATCCGTTCGCTGCTGCTGTACGGGCAACACGGATGCCAATGCTGATTACCGATCCGTATAAGCCTGATAATCCGATTGTTTTCGTCAATGACGCTTTTTACAAGCTGACTGGCTACACGCGTCAGGAAGTGCTCGGCCAGAACTGTCGTTTTTTACAGGGTCCAGAAACTGATCGCGCCCAGGTTGCCAGACTTCGTGAGGCTATCGAGCGACAGACGCCAATTGAGCTTGAGCTGTTAAATTATAAGAAAAATGGTGAGATATTCTGGAACTGACTGCTGATTTCACCAGTCTTTGACCAAGATGGCGAGATTACATTCTTCTTCGCTTCGCAGTTTGATGTGACCCTCGAGCGAGAAAAACTGTCTCGTGTCCAGCGCGACCGCAACGCCTTGGAACAGGAGGTCGAACGCCGTACCCGCGACTTGACCCTAAGCCAGGAGCGGATGCGCTTCATCGTCAAATCTGGACGCTTCGGCTCGTGGACGCTCGACCTCGCTGACATGCGCCTGGTCGCCTCGGACGTATGCAAGGAGAACTTCGGCCGGGATGCGCACGACCCGTTCACCTATGAAGAGCTGATCGCGAGCATCGCACCCGAGGACCAAGAACGCATGCAGGCTTCAGTGCGAGCCTCGATCGAAAACCGCACCGATTATGACATCGAATACCGAGCGACCACGCCGAAGGGCGAGGTGCGCTGGCTGCAGATCCGGGGGCAGCCCTACTACGACGTAGATGGCCGGCCGTTGAGCATGGCCGGCGTGTCCCTCGACATCACTGACCGCAAGCGGGGCGAAGAGCACCGGGCGCTGTTGGCTGACGAGTTGAACCACCGGGTCAAAAACTCGATGGCGACAATGCAATCCATCGCGACCCAGACCCTGCGTGGCGCTGCATCGCTGGAGGAGGCGGAGCGGACGCTAAACGCCCGCCTGCAGTCGCTGTCGGCCGCCCACGACGTTCTGACACGCGAGAGCTGGACGGGCGCGACGTTGACGGAGATTGCCGAAGGGGCCTTGCAGCCGTTCCGCACCGGCACGGGCAAGCGGTTCAAGATCGGCGGCCCGATGGTAAGGCTCTCCCCCCGTCAGGCACTGGCGTTCGTGATGGCGCTCCACGAGCTGGCAACCAACGCGGTGAAGTACGGCGCCCTGTCCAACGACAAAGGTCGGGTCATTCTCCAGTGGGACATCGTAGACGGGGTAAAACCAGATCGGCTGTGGCTGCGCTGGGAGGAGCTTGGCGGCCCGCCGGTCACTCCACCACAGCGGCGGGGGTTCGGGTCGCGAATGATCGAACGGGCGCTCGCAGCGGAGCTGGAAGGCACCGCTGAAATTGATTACCGGCCGCGTGGCCTGGTTTGTACGGTGGAAGCCCCCTTGCCGGACAAATCTGGATCTGCTCAGGGCTCACCGACGTAGCCTGAGAATTCAACCCTGAATTATTGGCGGCGCGGAGCGCCGCTGGCCGAGATATAGTCAGATGCTCATAAATTGTGAGTTATGAACAGTGGTCCGCGACAGGCTGGTTGTGATACCTCGTCATTTGTCCGGGATACCTTGTTCCATACGCCTCCCTTACGCGAATGGGCTCGAAGGCTTTGCTATAACACAAACAGCGAAGCCTGAAGATCCGGTGTCGAGCTGCGAGCAGCCATTCGGATGACACGGACCGGAGGTTCGCAACTGGCGCGTAGCCGAACCAACCGAGGTGTGACTTCGACATTATGCGGGCGGTTCGGTCGACGCCTCCGAAGGACTGCGCAGGATGCAAGCTCCTGCTACGCCGCGACATCGTCCCGACCCTGCGTGCGGCGGCCGGATACCTGCTGGGGCAGGGGAGGGGGCTGGCGACGACGAGAAGATCCGGCAGACAGTGACCCCATGCAGACCTTCGGCCCTAACGACCCAAAAGTCCGTTCAGTATGAGGAGCAGACCTGTAAGCGGCGACCACGACATCATCAAGTGCGGGCACAGCGCAGCGTGACGGCAAAGCGCAAGCGGGATGTCCGTCCCGTCTTCGGGCGAAATGGCGACACGCGTGCCCGTCGGATCGCTGGCCAGGCATCTCATGACCGCCGGTCGGCCCCCCCATTCCGGAAACAGGCGAAGCCCTTACAAGTTAACCCGTTGCGGGCGATTCCGATGTCGGGTTGGGGGTTGCGTTGGGAGTTCGAGACGAGGTGGAACTGACGAGACCGGACCCGGAGGTGTTCCTGGCCGCGGTCGAAGCCTCCGGGGAGGCTATCCTCATCACCTCCGCCGACCTCGACGAGCCGGGACCGCGCATCGAGTACGCGAACCCCGCCTTCGCCCACATGACCGGGTACAACGCCCACGAGGTCGTCGGCAGGTCGCCTCGCATCCTCCAGGGGCCTCTCACGGACCGTGCCGTCCTCGACCGCATGCGCGCCGCCTTCGAGGCCGGCGAGGCGTTCCAGGCCGAGGCGGTCAACTACCGCAAGGATGGCTCGACCTACGTCGTCGAGTGGCTCATCACGCCGGTACGGGACGCCGATGGCCGCATCACGCGCTGGGTCTCGGCCCAGCGTGACGTCACGCAGCGACGCGCCTACGAGGACCGGCAGGCGCTGATGGTGAGGGAGCTTCACCACCGGGTGAAGAACACCCTCGCGACCGTCCAGGCCGTGGTGAACGCGACGGCGCGCTCGGCCCTTCGGATCGGCGAGTTCACCCAGGCGCTGTCGGGCCGGATCGCGTCGCTCGCCAGGACGCATGCGCTGATCACCGAGGATCTCGACCAGGTCGCCTCGTTCGAGGACCTGCTGCGCGCCGAACTCGGCCCCTACGACGAGAAGGGACGCCTCATCCTGGACGGCCCAAGGATCGTGCTGCCGTCCGAGCTCGCGGTGCCTATCGGCATGGCGCTGCACGAACTCACCACCAACGCCTTGCGGCACGGGGCTCTCGCCGACCCGAACGGTCGGGTGCAGGTCACGTGGTGGGTCGAGGACGGTATCTCCGGCCGCGGCTTGCGCTGGGACTGGGCCGAGCACGACGGGCCGCCGGTGGGACATCCCACACGCGAGGGCTTCGGCCATCGTCTCCTCAACAAGGTCCTGGCAACGCAGACGGGGGCCGAGGTCGACGTCGCCTTCGCCCCCGACGGCCTGCGCGTGTCCGTCCGCATGCCGCTTCCCACCGGCAGGGGCTGACCCGGGACGCGGCCGCGCCGGAAGGCGTCCCCTCGGGCCCTCAATGCGCGATCAACTCGCGGATGCGGGCGGCCAGGGCCTCGACGGAGAACGGCTTCGTCAGCACCGACATCCCGGCTTCGAGTTGTCCGTTCGTCAGCAACGCGTTCTCGGCGAAGCCCGTGATGAACAGCACCCTGAGGTCGAGTCGCGTCACCCGGGCGGCATCGGCCATCTGGCGTCCGTTCAGGCCGCCGGGGAGACCCACATCGGTGATGAGGAGGTCGACCCGCGCGTCGGACCGCAGGACGTTGAGGCCGCCGGCCCCGTCGGCCGCTTCCACGGCGGTGTAGCCGAGGTCGGCCAGCACGTCCGTAACCAGCATGCGCACCGTCGGCTCGTCATCGACCACCAGCACCGTCTCGCCGGCCTGCGCGACCGGATGCAGCCCGCCCGTGGACGGCGCCTCCTCGTGCTCGGCCTCGCCGCGGTGGCGCGGCAGGTAGATGCTGACGGTCGTGCCCCGGCCCTCCTCGGAGTGGACGCGGACCTGGCCGCCCGACTGCCTGGCGAAGCCGTAGATCATCGACAGGCCGAGGCCCGTGCCCTGGCCGAGCGGCTTGGTGGTGAAGAACGGCTCGAACACCCGGGCGACGACCTCCGGCGGCATGCCGGTGCCGGTGTCGGAGACGCTGAGCGATAGGTATTCCCCCTCCGGTATGTCCTGCCGCCTCGCCGCCTGACCGTCGATCCGGCGGTTGGCCGTCTCGATGACGATGCGCCCGCCGTCGGGCATCGCGTCGCGCGCGTTGATGCAGAGGTTGAGCAACGTGTTCTCCAATTGGGACGGGTCGACCAGCGCGGGCCACAGGCCCGCCAGCCCGACCGTCTCCACCTGCACGCTCGGCCCCACCGTGCGTTGGATCAGGTCGAGCATGCCCTCGACCAGCGCGTTCACGTCCGTCCCCTTGGGCGCCAGCGTCTGACGGCGCGAGAAGGCCAGCAGCCGGTGCGTCAGCGCCGCCGCTCGCTTCGTCGCCCCTTGCGCGGCGACCATGTACCGGTCGACGTCCTTCAGGCGGCCCTGGGCGATGCGGTTGTTCATGAGCTCCAGCGAGCCCGAGATGCCGGCCAGCAGGTTGTTGAAGTCGTGCGCCAGGCCCCCGGTCAACTGACCGACCGCTTCCATCTTCTGCGATTGGCGCAGCTGCTCCTCGGCATTCATCAGCTCGGCCGTCCGCTCGCCGACGCGCTGTTCCAAGGTCTCGGTCAGGGCGCGCAACTGGGCGATGGCCCGGTCGCGTTCCTGTTCGACGGTGCGGCGCTCCTCGACGTCGAGAACCACCCCGGGGAAGCTCAGGGGCGTCCCGTCCGGCCCGTGGTCGACGCGCCCGTTGGCCTCGATCCAGTAGTAGCGCCCGTCCGACCGGCGCACCCGGTACTGATGCGCGTAGGCACCGCCCCGGGCGGTGACCTCCTCGATGGCGGCGGCCAACCCCGCCTGGTCATCCGGATGCACGGTGGCGACGATCTTGGCGAGGGGGATGCCTTCGCGACCGAGCGCCGGGTCGAGTCCGAAGCTCCGGGCGAACCCCTCGTCGACCGTGAACCGGTCGGTCGGCAGGTCCCAGTGCCACGTGCCGATGATGGCCCCGGCCGCCAAGGCAAGCTGGACGCGCTCGATGTTGGCGCGGGCGACGGCCTCGCTGGCGCGCAGCCGCTCCTCGGCTTCGCGCCGCGCGGTCACGTCGTTGAAGATGATGGCGATCTGACGGTCCGCCGGGTCGCCGACGGGAACGGCGCGCACGTCGAACCAGCGCTTGAACGCCTCCGCGTAGCTCTCGAAGTTCTCCGGCTCGCGGGTCTTGGCCACGCGCCCGTAGGTTTCGAACCAGAAGGGCTCCAGGTCGGGAGCGTACTCGGTGACCCACTTACCGCGCAGGTTAACCCCGGCCTCGCGCTCGAAGGCGGGATTGGCCTCAAGGAAGCGGTAGTTCACCGGTCGGTCGTCGGCATCGTACTTGACCTCGACGATGGCGAAGGCCGCGTCGACGGTCTCCAGGATCGTCCGGAAGCGCTCCTCGCTGGCGCGCAGAGCGGCTTCGGCCGACCGCATACGGGTGAGGTCGAGCATGGCGCCGATCATGCGGATGGCCCGCCCTTCCGCATCCCGCAGCACGTGCCCCCGGTCGAGGACTTCTGCATACGAGCCGTCCGCGCGCCGGAGGCGATACTCGTCGGTCCAGGCGATGCCGGTGCCGTCGATCACGGCATGGATCGAGGCGTTGATGCGTGCCCTGTCATCGGGGTGGATCAGCGCGAACCACCCGTCGCCGGTCGGCGCAACGCTGCCGGGCGCGTGGCCGTAGGCGGTCCCGAGGGCATCGTTCCAAAGCACGGCGTTGGTCGCCAGATCCCAGTCCCAGATGGCGTCGTTGGTGGCCTTGGCGGCCAGACGGTACCGTTCCTGGGTCTCGCGAAGCGCGATGCCCGCCAGGTGGTCGGCCGTGCGGTCGCGCAGGATCTTCACGAAGCCGATGTGTTCGCCGTCCGCATCGCGCAGCGGCATCATCTCCCCGGACGCCCAGAACCGCCCTCCGTCCTTGCGCAGGTGCCAGCGCTCGTCGGGCGTGCGCCCGACCCGTAGCGCCCCCGCCATCTCCACCTCCGGCCGCCCGTCGGCACGGTCCTCCGGCGTGAAGAAGCGGGACAGGTCCTGGCCGCACATCTCGGCCGCGGTCCAGCCCATCACGAGTTCCGCGCCGGCATTCCAATCCGTCACGGTGCCGTCGGTGTCGGTGACGACGATGGCGAAGTCGGTGGCACTCTCGAAGATCGCGCGCTGGCGGGCCTCCGTGCGGGCCAAGGCCGTGCGGCTGGCCTTCACCTCGGCGACCAAGTCCTTCGAGGCCGCAAGTTCGGCCGTTGCCACGTCCATCCGGCGGCCATGCTCGTGCGCGGCGTCTCGCGACACGGCCTGCGCGTCCCGTGCCGACCGTTCGGCCACGGCGGTTTCCGCACGGCTGTCGACGAGCTCGGAGCGATGCCGGGCATCGCGCTCGGCCTGCCGGACGCCCAGATGGCGTGCATCCGCGACAGCCTCGTCCAGGGCCTTGCGCAGGCGCACGACCTCGGCTGCGAGCTCCTCGCGGGAGAGGGAATTCAAGACGGCCCCCGACACGAACCCTACTTTCCTGACGCCGACCGCCTAGCGCGGGGGCCACGTGGACAATGAACGCGGCGACGGCCCGGTTCGCGAACCCGGGCTTGCGCGGCGGATGACGCCCGTAGTCTGCGGAAGGTCCGATGGTGGCGACGCCGGCCGAGGTCCACCCGGCTTCCCGCCGCCTCGGATCGCCCCTGGGACGCTGCCCGTCAACCGTCGGCCTGGATCTCGGCGAGGGGGGCGGTGAGTTCGCAAGTGACGCCCTCGACCGGGTAGGCCAGCCGCACCTCCCCTCCGATTGTGCCGGCCAGCCCGCGCTCGATCAGGCGGCTGCCGAACCCCCGACGGGTCGGCGGCTTGACCCGCGGGCCGTCGACCTCCCTCCAGCGCAGGCGGAGCACCGGCTCGGGCCCGGCACGGTCGATGGTCCACTCGACGAGGACGCAGCCGCGGGCGGTCGACAGCGCCCCGTACTTGGCCGCGTTGGTCGCGAGTTCGTGCACCGTCAGGGCCAGGGACAGGGCGGCCCTCGACCCCACGCCGACATGGGGCCCGGACATTCGGAACCGGTCGGCCGCGGCATCGTCGTGGATGACCAGCGAGCTCCGGACCACGGCATCGAGGCTCGCGCCCTCCCGGGTGCCGGAGAGCAGCATGTCGTGCGCCTTGCCCATCGCGACGAGGCGGTCGGCGAGCGCGTCACGTGCCGCGTCGAGGTCGGGGGCGTTGCGCAGGGTCTGTGCGGCGATGGCCTGGACCATCGCCAGCGTGTTCTTCAGCCGATGGCTGAGCTCGCGGTTGAGCAGCGCCTGCCGCTCCTCGGCCTGCAGGCGGCCGATGCCGACCTGGACCCGGTCCGCGACGTTGCGGGCGAAGGTGATCTCCTCCGATGTCCACCGGCGACGCACCATGTCGTGGACGATGAAGACCCCGACCGTGCGGCCGCGCTCGCGCACCGGCACGTTGAGCAAACTGCAGATGTCGAGGATTGCGTACCGGTCGGCCTGACCCGCCGTGCGTGGGTCCGCCGTCACGTCGGTGACGACCAACATGTCGCCCCGCCGGATGACCGGTGCGACCTCGCCGTAATCCGCGAAGCGGTGGACGCCGGCGAGGCTCGCCATGCCGGCGACGGACCAGTCGTCGGGCACCGTCAGGAGCTCGCCCGAACCGTCCAGCTCGCCGTAGGCCGCCCGGCTGGCGCCGAGGGTCCGGCCGACGATCTCCGTGGCGACGGCGGTCATCGCGGGTATGCCACAGGCATCGCGCAGGCGGTCGCCGAGCTCGATCAGGGCGTTCCGGCGTTCGAGGGTGTGTACCAGCACCGATGCGGATCCCCACCGAGCGTTTTGTCTAAACCGTTGATTCCGCATAAGAAGACCGGTTCCGAGCGGGGTCCTGATCGGCGCCGACGGGTACCCCGCAGCGACGGACATTTCCAATGCAGCTTCAATGGCTTGCTCCTGATCCAGCCCGGGGTCCCAGTTCGATGTCGATCTACAGCCAAGGAGGCATTGGACTGCCGCGCTCCCTGAATGTCGCGCGCCGCGAGCGATGCTCGGGGCCGCGCCCGTCTCGCGGCAACGGCGAACCTTGCAGCCATCCGCGCCGGGAACCATAAGCGGGAAGCAGCCGAGATACTTCCTACCACCACAGTCGCGGGCCAATGAACCCACGGAATGCATCACAGCCTGAGCCCGAGGTCGACCTCTCGTCGTGCGACCGGGAGCCCATTCATACCCTGGGCTCGGTGCAGCAGTTCGGCTTCCTCGTCGGCGTCTCGCCGGACTGGATCGTCACTCGCGCCTCAGACAACGTCGCGACCTGGCTCGGTCTCGCCGCCGAGGGCATGCTTGGCCTGCCCCTGGATACCGTCTTCGATAACGAGGCTATCCACGCCATCCGTGGCCACCTGCAGACCCTGCGCGGCCCGGATGCCGTCGATCGGATGTTCGGCCTGCGCCTATTACCTGGCGGAGCCGAGTTCGACGTGGCCCTCCACATGTCCGGCGCCACCATCGTCATCGAGGCAGAGCCGAGCAGCACTGAACATCTGAGCGCCGGCAACCTCGTGCGGGGGATGGTCACGCGTCTGCAGCAGACCGTTGGCTTCGACCCCCTTTGCCGCGAGGCCGCTCGCCAGATGCGTGCACTGACGGGCTTCGACCGAGTGATGGTCTACCGCTTCGCCGCCGATCACTCGGGTGAGGTCATCGCCGAGTCAGTGCGGTCTGGGCTCGACCCCTATCTCGGGCTGCACTACCCGGCCTCCGACATTCCGAAGCAGGCTCGCGCCCTCTATGAGCGCAACTGGTTGCGCATCATCGCCGACGTCGACGCGCCGGGCGCCGCGGTGCTGCCACCGCGCGACCCGGAGGGTGTGCCTCTCGACCTGTCGCTGTCGACCCTTCGGACGGTCTCGCCGATTCATCTCGAATACCTGCGCAACATGGGGGTGGCGGCCTCGCTCTCCGTGTCTATCCTGCGCAATGGCCGGCTATGGGGTCTGTTCGCCTGCCACCACACCGAGCCGCGCCACATCTCCCTCGAACGCCGGACCGGCGCTGAGTTGTTCGGGCAGATGTTCTCCTGGCTGCTTGAGGCCCGTGAGCGGGAAGTCGATGCCGAGCGCGAGGTCCGCTCGCGCGAGTTGCACAACCGCCTTCTCGGCGCGCTAGCCTCCGGCGGGACCAACCTGGAGCATCTATCCGAATTCCTCGACGACCTCTCGGCGATTCTGCCCTGCGATGGGATTGGCCTGTGGGTGAATGGTGAGATCACCCTGCAAGGAGCGACCCCGACGGCGGAGGAGTTCGCCGGGCTGGTGCGCTTCCTCAACCGTACGGCCGCGAGTAAGGCCTACGCGACCGACGAGATTGGGCGCGTGCACGAGCCGGGCCGCGATTTCACCGAGCGGGCGGCAGGTATGCTCGCCATCCCGGTGTCCCGGACGCCCCGTGACTTCCTGGTCTACTTCCGGCGCGAGGTCTCGCGGACCGTGACCTGGGCGGGCAATCCGGTGAAGCCGGCGGTGCTTGGCCCGAACGGTGTCCGCCTGACGCCGCGCAAGAGCTTTGAGGCGTGGCGCGAGACCGTGCACGGGCGCTCCCTTCCCTGGTCGGACATGGAGATGCGAACCGCGGAGGCGCTGCGCATCACCCTGCTCGAAGTGATCCTCCGTCTGACCGACTCCGCCGAGAAGGAGCGTAAGGGCGCGCAGGAGCGTCAGGAACTCCTCATCGCCGAACTCAACCACCGGGTCCGCAACATCCTGAACCTGATTCGCGGGGTGGTGACCCAGAGCCGGCCAGAGGACGGAGCGGACAGCACCTTCGCGGCCACGGTCGGCGACCGCATCCAGGCGCTGGCGAGGGCGCACGACCAGATCACCTCGTCCAACTGGGGGCCGGGGTCGCTGCGAGACCTGGTGGCGCTGGAGGCCGCGGCATATCTCGGGCCCAAGGCCGACCGGGTCGTCCTCGACGGCGTCGACGTGCTGCTGGAGCCCCAGGCGTTCTCGACCGTCGCGCTGGTTGTGCATGAGATGATGACGAACTCGGCCAAGTACGGCGCTCTTTGTGACAGCCTCGGACAAGTCGACGTCCGCTGGCATCGCGACGCCCTCGACCATCTGGTGATCGAGTGGCGCGAGAGCGGCGGCCCAGCGGTGCGAGCCCCGACCCGGCGCGGCTTCGGCACCACCATCATCGAGCGGTCCATCCCCTACGAACTCAAGGGCGAGGCCGAGATGCGCTACGAACTGTCGGGCGTCGAGGCGCGCTTCACGCTCCCGCCGTCCCTCATACGGGTCGCGCCGCGTTCCACTGCCAAGGCGGCGAAACCTTCCGAGGCCGTGACGCCGCGCAGCCTCGTGGGGACGACGCTGGTCTTGGAGGACAACATGATCATCGCGCTTGAGACGGAGGAGCTTCTCGTCTCTCTCGGCGCCACGGCCGTCGACATGGCTTCCTCGAGCCGCGAGGCGCTCCGCCTGATCGACGCCGCCCCGCCCGACCGCGCCCTACTCGACGTCAACCTCGGCGGCGAGACCAGCATCGCCGTCGCGCGCAGGTTGTTCGAGCTCGGCATCCCTTACGCCTTCGCCACCGGGTACGGCGACGGCTTCCGCATCCCGTCGGATCTCGCGGAAGTGCCGGTGGTCAAGAAGCCCTACGGCGCGGTGGAGCTGCTGCGCGCCTTCCCGTCCTGATGCCCCGGCATCCTGTACGGCGCGGCGCAGGATGGGTGACAGGTTGGCCACTGAGTAGGGCTTGCGCAGCAGGTCGATGGCGCGCATGCCTTCAGACGTGAGTACATCATTGTAGCCCCAGGCAAGCATCACCGGGACGTCCGGATGGTCACGGCGGATCTCGCTAGCGAGTTCAGCGCCGTTTATGCCTAGTAATATTACAAGTCGTGGCCCGAGAATGCTATATATAATTTGATAAATCGCAGTGTCCACCGCTCCTATTCGTTTGGCTTCGAGATTCGTCTACCGGACGGCACCGTATCGCGGGATGGATGTTTGCTGGTTGTCACGGCACCGGGTCCGCAAGGCCGTTCCGTTCGGCGCCCCGAAATACTGTCAACCGCGTCGTTCCTGACCCGCCATCCCCGCCCGACCGCCTTGCCCAGAACATGGGACACCTGCTCGGCCGAATACGGCTTCCGCAGGAACTCGAAGCCGTGGGAGCCTTCCTGCGCCAGGACGTGGCTGTAGCCTGAAGCGAGCACCACCGGCAGGTTCGGCAAACGCCGCCTCAGGAGCCGGGTGAACGCGATGCTGATGCGCACGTCCGACACCCTGACCGGAAAGCGGGGTCGGGCGCTGTTAGCGGTTGGCTTCGCCAGGGCCTTCCACCGCTCCGAGCTCGTCGCCCTCGACGTGGCGGACCTGCGCGAGGATCCCGAAGGCCTGCGGGTGCTGGTGCGCCGGTCCAAGGTCGACCAGGAAGGCTCCGGGTTCGAGAAAGCCATTCCGCACGGCCGGTTCATTCGGCCGGTTGCCCTGCTGCGCGATTGGCTTGAAGCGGCGGGGATCACCGAGGGGCACGTGTTCCGACCTGTGTCCATATCTGAACGGGTGCGCGAAGCTCGCCAAAGAGGCGACGATGCCCCCCGCCTCACCACCCAAGCCGTCGTCGACATCGTGAAGCGGTACGCCACAGCGGCCGGGCTCGACGCCTCGACGTTCGGGGCGCACAGCCTGAGGGCAGGCTACATCACGACTGCGGCAGAGCGAGGGGCGGATCTCGCCCGGATCATGGATCAGTCCGGGCACCGAGATACCCGGACTGTTATTGGATACATCCGGCGGGCGAACGCCTTCAAGGGGCACTCAGGGAGCGGGTTTCTGTAGACTCCTGATCCCTGTTTGGATCTCAGCCGTCAGATCACGCCGCACGCACCGTGTGGAGGAAGCGGGCGACCTCGCTGCTGAGGTGCTCGGACTGGCGCGACAGCTCCGAAGCCGAGACGAGCACCTGGCTGGCTGCCGCACCCGTCTCCTCCGCGGCTCCCGCCACGCCCGCGATGTTGTGGGTCACGCCGCTCGTGCCGGTCGCGGCTTGAGCGACATTCCTCACGATCTCTTGGGTTGCCGCTCCCTGCTGCTCGACCGCTGCTGCAATGCTGCCGGCCACGCCGCTGATCTCGCGGATGCGTTGCGTGATGCTCTCGATCGCGCTCACGGCCTGACCGGTGGAAGTCTGGATGCGCCCGATATGGCCACCGATCTCCTCCGTCGCCCGGGCGGTCTGGCTGGCGAGCTGCTTGACCTCGGCGGCCACCACCGCGAAGCCGCGCCCGGCCTCGCCGGCCCGGGCCGCCTCGATCGTGGCGTTGAGGGCCAGCAGATTGGTCTGGCTGGCGATGGAGGTGATCATGCCGACCACATCGCCGATCTTCGTCACCGCGCCGCTGAGATCCTGAACCAGATTGGTGGTCTCTTCGGCTTCACTGGCGGCGCGCTGGGCGAGCGCGGCCGAGCCGGAGACTTGGCGGCTAATCTCCTGTACCGAGGCACCGAGTTCCTCGGCAGCGGCTGCCACTGTACCGACGTTGGCGGCGGCTTCTTCAGCGGCAGCTGCGACGGTGGTGGACTGGCTGGCAGTCTGGGTGGCCGTGGCAGTCATGGTCGAGGCGGAGGCCTGCAACTCGGTGACAGCACCCCCAACACTCGTGACGATGCTTCCGATCGAAGCATCGAAGGTCTGGATGAGGCTGTTGAGGCGCTCAGCCTGGCGCAGTTTCGTCTCTGCGTCGCTGCGGTGCTCGCTTTCCAGCCGCTGACGCTCAAGAGCGTTGTCTCTGAAGACCTCGACCGTCCGGGCCATCGCGCCGACTTCATCGTGCCGGCTGACATGCGGCACCGCGAGGTCGGTTCTACCTTGGGCGAGCAGGCTCATGGCTTGGCGCAGCGCCGTCATCGGCTGCACGATGGACCGCACCACGAAGAGGGCACTGATTGACAGGATGATCAGGATCAGGGCTGCGACCGCCAGCAGCCGCTCAGCCTGCTCCCAAGTCGCAGCCGTGATGTCCTCGATGTGGACACCGGTTACGAGAACCATACGCCAGGGCTTGTACGAGCGAAAAAAGCTCAGTTTGAGGGTCGCCACCTTCTCGCCCGGCCGGACCCAATCGTACCGCACGGTTGCGGCTCCATCGCGCAAGGCGCGCGGCATGACATCGGCGATGAACTTGAACCCGCTTGGGTCCGCAAGGTTAATCTGGTTCTTGCCAACGAATTTAGGATCGGGATGGGCAAGCATAACCGCCTCGTCTGTGTAGACGAAGACGTACCCATCTTTTCCATACTTCATGGCGGAGATATGCTCTAGAGCGCTCGCTTTTGCTGCGGTTTCGCTAATTTTTCCGGATTGCGCAAGTGTATAATACTTTGCAAGTATAGTTTCAGCTAACTCGGTAATCGTTCCCAGTCTGTCTGCTCTCTGCTTTAGAAGCGTCTCGTGCTGATAGTACAGAGCCACACTGGCTAAGCCCAGCAAACAACACGCCGCTAGCGCGACAATAGCGTAAAGACGCTTAGATATACTCAGACGAGACAATTGAACCCCCACGACGTGCCTGTTGAGGCTTATAGCGTGCCTCACGAATGTGCATGGGAATAAGTAAATATTTCCTGCAATTATAACCCTTGCGAAGATTGATCTCTGATGCGCCGGAAATGCCGCCCACAATGAGACAGCAATTGCTAAGCGCACGATATCTTGAATGACACGATCATATCGCGAGCGATTTTATGTGTGGCGCAGTCACTCGTCTCGGATATGAGCGCCGCGTTTGATCGTGCTGTTATTGATTGTTGGTGATTGGAGCCGAGCAGAGTTCAGCTTGCTAATTGTGGGCGGGAGTGAACGTGAGCCATGCTCGCCCCTAGCACAGCTTTGGCCGCTAGGTAGTCGACTAACCGCAAGGCAACCATCCGCTTCTGGGGTGGGTATCAGGCTTCGCGCGGCAGGGCGGCGATCCCCACCATGCCTTCGCGGAACTCAACTGGGCGGGTGACGACCATCACCTACACCGCTTGGCCCGATTGGGGCCGGGTCGGCCTCAGGGTTCGGGTCGCCGCCTTGATCTGATGGCTGCAGGCCTATGTCCAATGCGAACGACGACGACGCCGATCTCGAGCCCGATCCTGGCACCGCCCACTGATCGTTCGGCCGGCTTGAATGGCCGGCGGATGGGACATTCCTCGTGGGCGCCGGCACGAACGTCACTACGACGAAGTATCTGACAGCGGGTGAAGATCCCTGACCATCCTCTGCGCGCGCGAGGTCCACCTTGGTGTAAACCTCCGTCGTGCCGAGATCGGCATGGCTCAGGAGCTCACCGATCACCCGCAGATCGGCGCCGTTCTGCAGGAGGTGGGTCGCGAAGGCATGTCGCAGCTTGTGCGGCGACCAGCGCGAGGCGTTCCGGATCCCCGCAGCGGCAGCCGTCTCCTTGATCTCCTTGAGCGCCGCATCGATCGTCAGGTGCTGCTCACCGTTCGAGAACCGGTGAAACAGCCAGACATCCGAACGTGATCCGTACCGGCCTACCAGCTCGCGCCACGAGCCGATGACCTCAACCGCTCGTTCGTGGAGCGAGTCCTGCCCGTCCTTGCCACCCATGGCCAGACCCCGTGAGCAGCCAGTTCTCTGAGAAATACCAATTATGCGAGCACGAGTGGCGTCAGACGCCTCGTGAGAAATGTTGGCATCTATTGACCGTCGGACGCTCGCCACGGCGAGCACGCACGAGCTGGCGCCTGCGTACGACCGATCTTGCGCAGCGGCTGACTGGCGGGCGTTACCCCTGTGTTGAAGCAGAAACCCGCTCTTTAACGGTCCGCGACGTGCCCTACCCCATCTACGCGGCCGAGATGCGCGAGCGCTTGGTGCCGGAGCCGCCTGCGGCGCTGCGGGTGAGCTTCAAGCGGTCGGAACTCAACCGCCGGCCCGCAGGGCTGATGCTTCTGGCCCGATGCTGTCACAAGCTCTGCAATTTTCCCGCATCTCCCACTTGCCATGGCCAAGCCATGAGCTAACCTGTCTGTAGATGGCGCCATTTCTCGTACATTCGGCGCGAGATGCTGGTGAAATTCAGCATCAAATGATAAAATTCGCTGCGTGTTATAGCACGCGCCGCGGCTTGGCTCACGATCTGTGTGGCTAATCAAGAAAAATTTTTACTTCATTTCGTGACAGAAATGGAGAGAGGGGAAGCTTGCCTTTAGGGAGACGAGCATGCGTAAGCTTGTTTTCGGCGTCGCTACCGTTGGCCTGATTGTCTGTACTGCTACCACCAGCCTAGCGGAGACCACGGCCGACCGAGCCGCTTGCACCCCGGACGTTTGGCGTCTCTGCAGTAGCGAGATCCCAGACGTCCCGGCGATCAAGGCGTGCCTGCGACGCCAGCGTAAAATCCTCAGCACCGCCTGCCGAGAGGTCTTCAACACGCTGGATCGCGCTGAGGTGTCCTCTGCCGCCATCGCTCGGTAGTCCAGGTCGGGGATCGGCGGGAGCCGCGTGCTTGACGCCGAAGGCCGTTATGCAGGGAGCGCCTTCTCGACCTCGGCCCAGCTAAACTGCTGGATCCGCTGCGCGACGAGGGCGAGTATTCCCTCAGCCTTGATGCGGCGCAGGTGGCCGAACTGGAGCTCGCGGGGGCCCGCCGGAAGCTTGCAGGCGACGTAGCAGCGCAGACCCGCCATCGCCCTCCAG
>JAEWKL010000591.1 GCA_023386115.1 Pseudomonadota bacterium | reverse complement strand
CCCCCACCCCCATCTCGACGCTGATCGTCATCTCGGCTCCCTGCGATGGCGAGACTCGTAACACGGGAGCCACGACCCCGATCCGCGCCGCGGGCCGGGGTCCACAGGGAGTTGTCAGCCGCAGGTCAGCGCCCGCGACCCCTCCCCCAGCCGCTCCAGCATCCGCTTCCGCCATGCCTCGACCGGATCGTCGGGTTCGAGGAGCGCGACCGCGCTGACGCCGCGGGCCCACAGGAAGGCGCCCATCACCGCGTGATCGGCGTAGAGCGGGGTGTCGCCGCCGAGGAAGGGCTGATGCCGCAGCACGGTCCGGACCGGCGAGAGCGTACGCCGCAGCGTTGCGAGCTGGGCCTCCGGATCGGGGCAGACCACCTCAAGGGGCTTGCCGAACCGGGCCTCGCGGCTCGCCCGGAAATAGCCCTTGTCGGCGTCGGCGAGGTGGCGGTGGATGTCGAGGAGGAGGAGCGGCACCACGGCCGGGTGCAGCACCTGATCGGTCCAGGCGAGGTGGAACCGGGTCAGCGCCGCCCCCGCCGGGCCGCCGAACAGCGACGGCCGGTCGGGATAGGCGGCCTCCAGATGCGCGGCGATGACAGAGGAATCGGCGATCGCCCGGCCGTCCTCGACCAGCACCGGCACCTTGTCCGTCCCTGAGAAGGCGAGCGCGTCCTTCTCCGTGAACCGCCATGGCCGGCCCTCGAAGGCGAGGCCCTTGTGCTCCAGGGCGAGGCGGATGCGCCAGCAGAACGGGCTGAAGCGCCGGTCCGGGTCGGCGGCGGCGAGTTCGTAGAGCACGCGGGACAAGGGGTGTTCCTCCGGCCGCGCCCGGGTCGAGCCGGGCGGTCTGGCGGGGCGGATCATGGCGGGTGCCGGCGGCAGGGGCAACGCAGTGCCGCCGTCTCGGCGGCAGGGGCAACGCAGTGCCGCCGTCTCGGCGGCAGGGGCAACGCAGTGCCGCCGTCTCGGCGGCAGGGGCAACGCAGTGCCGCCGTCTCGGTGGCAGGGGCAACGCGATGCCGCCGTCTCCCCGCGGGTCCGGCCGCGCCCGGGGGATAACGGGCCGGAGCCGCGCCACACTCTACAAACTCGATCGGCATTCAGGTATGCCGCCACGGCCCGGAGAGGCGCCGCCCGGCGCCCAGAAGCCGCGAGAAGCCGCGAGAGAAGCCGAATGATCGAAAAGTCCCCGCTGCGCGCCGCCGCTCTCCTCGCCGCCCTGCTCGCCGGCGTCTCGGGGGCCTCCGCCGATGCCACGCTCGACCGCATCAAGGCTAAAGCCAAGTTCACCGTCGGGGTGATCCTGTCGGGCGCGCCCTTCGGCTTCATCGATCCGAAGTCCCAGGAGCAGAAGGGCTTCAACATCGACCTCGCCCGGGCGCTCGCCGAGAAGCTCGGCGTGGCCCTCGAGACGGTCACGGTGACGCCGCCCAACCGCGTGCAGTTCCTGCAACAGGGCAAGGTCGACGCCCTGCTCGCCAACATGCAGGTCACCGAGGACCGGGCGAAGATCATGGATTTTCCGCCCACCGTGTTCGACCGCGCCGGCGGCGCCGCGATCGGCCGCAAGGACAGCGGCATCAAGGATTGGGCCGACCTGAAGGGCAAGCCGGTCTGCGTCTCGCAGGGCTCGAACTTCACCCAGCCGCTGATCGAACAGTACGGCGCGGTGGTGAAGGGCCTGCCGAGCCAGCCGGAATCGCTCCTGGCGCTCAAGGGCGGCACCTGCGTGATCGCGGTCCATACCGGCGCCACGCTCGGCCTGATGCTCGAGGACCGGGCCGAGGAGTGGAAGGATTACGGCATCCTGATCCCCACCGAGATCGTGCCGGCCGATTCGGTGGTGTGGATTCGCAAGGGCGAGAAGGACACCTCCGCCGCCCTCGACAAGGCCCTGCGCGACCTGATCACCTCCGGCAAGCTCCTCGAGATCGCCAAGAAGAACCGGCTCCTCAACACGACCTTCATCGAAGAGCAGCAGAAGGCGCTCTCGGCGGCACGCTGAGCGAGGAAGGTTCTTCGAGGATGCAGGACGCGGTCCGGGGCTTCATCGCCCTGACGGCCCGGATCGGGCTCAACTTCGACTTCCTGACGAGTCCGTTCGAAGTGCGGATGTGGCTCGACGGGATGGCGACGACGCTCGTCCTCGTCGCCCTCACCATCCCGCTCAGCCTCGCGGGCGGTGTCGCCCTGGCGGCGGCGCTGACCTCGGACAGGCCGTATCTCGCCGGGCCGGCCCGGGCCTATGTCGAGCTGACCCGCAACACGCCGACGCTAGTCCAGCTGATGTTCACGGTGCTCGTGGTCAACATGCTGATCTCGCAGGCGCTTGGCGGCGCGCAGAACAACCCGCTCGGCGCCTGGTTCTGGCTCGTCGCGGTGGTGAGCCTGCACGTGGCGGCCCTCCACGCCGAGGCCCTGCGCGGCGGCATCGAGGCGGTGCCGGCCACCATGATCGAGGCGGCCAAGGGCCTCGGCTTCTCGCGCCTGGAGGTGCTGCGGGTGGTGGAACTCCCGCTGGCGCTCCGCACCGCGCTCCCGGCGATCGTCAACAACCTCGTCAACCTCGTGAAGCTGACGACGATCGGCTACGCCGTCGCGGTCAACGAGATCACCTACGCCTCGCTGATGATCTGGACCCAGCGGGACAACGTCGTCGAGCTGATGATGGTGCTTTTGGTGTTCTTCAGCGCCATCAACCTCGCGGTGGCGCGGCTCGGCGCAGCGGTCGAGCGGCGGCTGGCCTTGCCGGGGTTCGGGCAGTGATGGCCGCTTCCCTCCCCGCGCGGCCGTCGCCTGCGCCGCTCGTCATGGCCGGCGGCGTGGGCGCCGCCGTCGCGCTCTGGCTCGTCCTCGATCCGTCGCTCGCGCGGCTCCTCCTCGAATGGCTGCCCTACCTCGCCCGCGGCTTCTCGATGAACATCCTCATCAGCGTGCTCGCCATGCTGCTCGGCACGCTCGCCGGCATCATCCTCGGCGCGATGGAGCTCAGCCAGTCACGACTCGTGCGAGCCCCGGCGATCGCCTACGTCCAGGTCTTTCGCAACGCCCCGCACCTCGTCCTGATCTTCGCCACCACCTACATCGTCCCGTTCGAGATCGTCGCCTTCGGCCATTACATCCCCTTCCCCGACTGGGTGAAGGCGGTGATCGGGCTCGCGATCCCTGCGAGCGCCCACACCGCCGAGATCACCCGCGGCGCGCTGCAATCGATCCCAACGCCGCAATGGGACGCCGCCAAGGGCCTCGGCTTCTCGCGGATCGAGGCCCTGCGCTTCATCATCCTGCCGCAGTGCCTGCGCCGGTCGCTGCCGCCCTGGATGAACCTCGCCGCCTCGATCTGCATGGGCACGGCGCTCGCCTCCCTCGTCGGCGTCCACGAGCTGCTCCACGCCGCGACGGATGCCAGCACGGCGGTGAGCCGCACCGAGTTCACGGTGCTCACCTACGTGACGGTGCTCTTCGCCTTCTTCCTGTTCTGCTACCCGGTCTCGCGCCTCACGCAGCGGCTCGAGCGGCGCCTCGCCCGATGAGGTCGGACATCATGACCGCAGCCTCCACCCCCCTCGTCGCCCTTGAGGACGTGCATCTGAGCTTCGGGCCGAACGAGGTGCTGAAGGGCATCGACCTGACGATCGCCCGCGGCGAGGCGGTGTCGATCATCGGCCCGTCGGGCTCGGGCAAGTCGACGATCCTGCGCTGCATCAACGCGCTGCTGGCGCCGAGCGCGGGGAGGATCACCGTCAACGGCGTCCGGGTCGACACGCTGCGCAACGAGGCCGAGCGCATCGCACTTCGCAAGCGCATCGGCATCGTGTTCCAGCAATACAACCTGTTTCCGCACCTCACGGTGCTCGACAACATCACCATCGCGCCGGTCCGCATCCTCAAGGAGAAGCGGGCGGAGGCCGAGCGGCACGCCCGCGCATTGCTCGACCGGGTGCGTCTCGCCGACAAGGTGGCGGCCTATCCGGGCCAGCTCTCGGGCGGGCAGCAGCAGCGCGTCGCCATCGCGCGGGCGCTGGCCATGCGGCCGGACCTGGTGCTGTTCGACGAGGTGACCTCGGCCCTCGATCCCGAGACGGTGGGCGAGGTGCTGGCGGTGATCCGCGGGCTGGTGCGGGAGGGCATGACCAGCCTCCTCGTCACCCACGAGATGCGCTTCGCGGAAGAAATCAGCGACCGGATCGTGTTCACCGAGAACGGCCGCATCGTCGAGGACGGCCCGCCCGACCAGATCTTCCATCGCTCGCAGAACCCGCGCATCCGCCAGTTCGTGCGCGGGCTCGGGGCGCGCGAGGCGGTGCAGCCCGGCGAAGGGATCTGACGTCATGACCACCTCCCTCACCCACGATTTTGCCGCAGCGATCGCCACATCCGTCCCCTCCGACGAGGCCGTCGCCGCGGCGCGGCTCGCGATCGTCGATTGCCTCGCCTGCGCGCTCGGCGGCGCCGACGACCGCTCGACCGGGATCCTGGTCGAGACCCTGGGTGCCGGGACCGGCCCCTCCGTGCTGATCGGCCGGACGGAGCGCACCGACCCGTTCACCGCCGCCCTGATCAACGGCCATAGCGGCCACGTCCTCGATTACGACGACGTCCATGCCAGCGTGCGCGGCCACCCGACGGTCGTGATCCTGCCGGCGCTGCTGGCGCTCGCCGGCACCCGCCCGGTCGCCGCCCGCGACCTGATCGCGGCCTACATCGTCGGCCTGGAGGCGATGGCGCGGCTCGGCCTGGCGCTCGGCGCACGCCATTACGAGACCGGCTTCCATGCCACCGCGACCCTGGGACC
>JAEWKL010000524.1 GCA_023386115.1 Pseudomonadota bacterium | reverse complement strand
CAAAGGGGCGGGGCCCCCGCGCTCCCCCCCCCGGGCGGACCCGGCGCCGGGGGGGTCTTTCGAAAACCAGCCGAGAGAGGAGCGCTGGCTTTTACGCCGCCGCGCGCCCACGCATCAGGTCGGCGCCGTTGCCGACGACGCGGGTGTAGAGCGAGGAATAGCCGTCGGCGGCCCTGTCCCAGCCGAACTCGCGCGCCATGGCGTTGCGGCGCATCGCACCGAGGCGGCGCTTGGAGGCGAAGACCTCGAAGGCGCGGCGGATCGCACCGCTCAGGCCCTTGAGCGAGGATTCGCCGAACAGGAAGCCGGTGACCCCGTCCTCGACCGTGTCAGCGAGGCCGCCGGTGCGGTGGGCAATCGGCAGGGAGCCGAAGCGCTGGGCGTACATCTGGGCGAGGCCGCAGGGCTCGAACCGCGAGGGCATCAGCAGGAAGTCGCTGCCGGCGAACATCCGGTGGGCGTCGGTCTCCTCGAAGCCGACCCGCACCCCGACCGAGCCGGGATGGCGCCGGGCGAGGTCGAGGAAGGCGGCCTCGAAGCGGGGTTCGCCCTGGCCGGTCACCACGAGCTGGCCGCCCTCGGCGACGATCGACTCGGCGGCGGCAAGCGTCAGGTCGACGCCCTTCTGGTGCACGAGGCGCGACACGATGGCGAAGAGGGGCCCGCGCGAGACGCCGAGCCCAAAGCGGGTGCGCACCGCGTCGGCATTGGCGCGCTTGCCCTTCCAGTCATCGGGCTCGAACCGCGTGGCGAGGTGCGGATCGGTGCGGGGATCCCAGCTCTCGTCGATGCCGTTGAGGATGCCGGCGAGCCGGCCCTGGTGGGCGCGGGTGCGCAGGAGCCCGTCGAGGCCGCAGCCGAATTCCGGCGTGGTGATCTCGTGGGCGTAGGTCTCGCTCACCGTGGTGACGTGCGAGGCGTAGAACAGGCCGGCCTTGAGGAAGGACAGCTTGCCGTAGAACTCGACCCCGTCGATCTGGAAGGCGCTCTCCGGCACACCGAGGCGCCCGAGAGTCTCCCAGGAGAACAGGCCCTGATAGGCGAGGTTATGGATGGTGAGCACGCTCGGCACGCGCTGGCCGCGCCAGGCCAGATAGGCCGGGGCGAGCGCCGTCTGCCAGTCGTTGAGGTGCAGGAGGTCGGCGCGCCACTCGGGATCGACGCCCTGGGCGAGTTCCGCCGCCGCGAGGCTGAGGCGGCCGAAGCGCAGGTCGTTGTCCGGGAAGTCGATGCCCTGGTCGCCGTAGGGCGAGCCGTCGCGCTCGTAGAGGGCCGAGCAGAGGATCACGTAGACCGGAAGGCCGTCGCCGGTCTCGATCAGGCCGAGGTCGCAGGGCGGCATGTCGGCGCTGCCGGCGAGATGCGCGACCACCGCGATCTCGGGGTGGCGGTCGACGACTTGACGGTAGCCCGGGATCAGGATCCGTACGTCGTAATGCTGGCGCAGGGCCCGGGGCAGCGAGGCCGCGACCTCGCCGAGGCCGCCGGTCTTCACGAAATCGGCCATCTCCGGTGTGGCATAGAGGATCCGCGGCTTCAGCGAGCCCCGCAGCGCCTCGACGGCTCCCCCAGAGGGGGCGCCTGACGGCAGAGCCGGCATGTGCGAAGCCGACCGTGCCGACGCCGGAAATGTCATGAAAGAGCCCCCACGCCGCGAGCCGGACGGACTGCGATCGGACGATGCCGCGGCGTACTGCCACGACAACGCACCATTCCAGTCCTGGTTCCATTGCACTGCACAATATCATGATCGACGGGATCGGCAAGACCAAATAGGTTAACGGAAAGCAAAAACGCCGTCTCTCGCCGATTCCCGAAGCTGTGCCGTGACTCGTGCGGAACTTAGGCGGGTAAAGGGTGTGTCGAGCCGTTCGCTGCCGACGAGCGCCGGAGCAGCACCAAGGCCTCGTCTCCCGCGAGTGCGAAGTGCCCGTCCTGCGCGCTCTCGCCGCGCCGGCCGCCGGCGCTCGACAGCAGCACCTCCCACGCGACATCCGACGACACCGGGACGATGCAAGCGTCGTGCCCGAAGTTGAGCGCAACCCGGATCAGCTCGTCGCCGTGCAGGCGCTCGTAGACGAGGACGTCGCCGGACGAAGACACCGCCCGGTAGGCGCCGATGCTGAGCGCCGGGTGATCGCGCCGGAGCGCGATCAGGCGCCGGTGCAGCGTCAGGATCGAGCCGGGATCGTCGCGCAGCACCTCGACGTTGCGGAGCCGGGCGTCCGGGTCGAGGGGCAGCCAGGGCTCGACGGTGGAGAAGCCGGCATGCGGCCCCGGCGCCCATTGCATCGGCGTGCGCTCCGGATCGCGGCCACGGCCGGGCTCGTTGTGCTCCCAGGGATCGCGCACGCGCTCGGGCGGGATCGGCACCCGGCTTAAGCCGATCTCGTCGCCGTAATAGAGCGTCGGAGTGCCCCGCAGGGTGAGGAGCAGCACCGCCGCCACCCGGGCCTGCGCCTCGCCGACCCGCGCGGCGATGCGGGGCTGGTCGTGGTTGCCGAGCACCCAGTTCGGCCACCCGCCTTCGGGCAGGGCCGCCTCGTAGTCGGCGATCAGCTTCGCCACCGCGGCGGCGTGCCAGGGCGTCTGGATCAGCTGGAAGTTGAACGGCAGATGCGCCCCCGACAGGTCGACGCCGTAATACGCCACCAGCCGTTCCAGCGGCAGGTAGATCTCGCCGATCAGTACCCGAGCGTCGTATTCGTCCAGCACCGCCCGCATCTCCGCGACGACCTGCATCACTTCGGGCTGATCGGCGGAGTGAAGCTGGACCAGGGTGTTGATCTCCGGCTCGCCCGGCACGTAACCCGGGTTGACCGGATTGTCGCGAAACGCGTCGTCCTTCATCAGATGCCAGATCACGTCGACCCGGAAGCCGTCGACACCGCGGTCGAGCCAGAAGCGCAGCACGTCGAGCATCGCGGCGCGCACCTGCGGATTGCGCCAGTTCAGGTCCGGCTGCTCGCGCAGGAAGGCGTGGTAATAGTATTGCCCGGTCGCCGGATCGAGGGTCCAGGCCGGGCCGCCGAAATTGCTGATCCAGTTGTTCGGCGGCCCACCATCGGGGGCGGGATCGCGCCAGATGTACCAGTCGCGCTTCGGGTTGCCGCGCGAGGATCGCGCCTCGCGGAACCACGGATGCTCGTCCGAGGTGTGGTTCGGGACGAAATCCATGATCACCCGCAGGCGCCGCCGATGCGCCTCGGCCACCAGGGCGTCGAAATCGGCGAGCGTGCCGAAGAGCGGGTCGATGTCGCAGTAATCCGAAACGTCGTAGCCGTAATCTGCCATCGGCGAGCGGCAGACCGGCGACAGCCACAGGGCGTCGACCCCGAGCCAAGCCAGGTAGTCGAGCCGGGCGGTCACGCCGTTGAGGTCGCCGACTCCGTCGCCGTTCGTGTCCTGGAACGAGCGCGGATAGACCTGATAGACGATTCCCGCCTTCCACCACAGCTCACCGGCCAGAAAGGTTGCGGGCTTCGCGTCCTCGGTCATGCTGGGCTCCTGGGCAGGTTTCGCGGCAAGAACCGCCGGTTTCAGGTCGATCGGCGGCACAGGGAATGTCCGATCGGCGCCGGAGAGCGCCGCGAGGTCGGGCGAGACGGATACCGGGCTTGAGCGGCCGGGCGGCTGCCCTTATATGAGCGCCCGCAGCGTAAGGTGCCCCGCAGGGAAGCCGGCCCGCCGCATCCGGTTCCCGTCTCCCGCGCGCGGAACCCAAAGCGTGGCCCGCCAGCATCACCGGCGGCCACGACACCATCATGACGTCGCCGGCAGGGAAGAGGCGCAGCCGCGCCGGCACGCGTCGCGGCCGATCCGCCGGAAAAGCGACGCGCCGCGACCGGAAGGTCAGGCTCCGGAAGGTCAGGCTCTTGGCATACTCTTGGCATAACCCTGTCCCAACGGTTATCCATTCCCCAAGGGCATCGCCTCACCCGAATGTCCGGCCTGCGGGCGACCCCGGAAGCGTTCACACTCGCTTCAGGCCGCTTCGCCAAAATCAAGTCTCGTTTCCATGAGACGTGTCGGGGCAGCAACACGCGGTGCCCCGCGTGCTCAAGCTTAGTCTCGGCGTCTCGACATCGCCGTCCCACAGCCACACGATGCTGCCGTGGCCGAAGGTTTGCTGCACAGCACGCGACGGGAGATCGCGCTGCAGCACCGAAAGACCTGCGGCAGGGAAGGGGGTTCCAAGGTGCTGAACGAAGTTCTTCTGTCCGGTCGCCAGCGCGAAGAGGCTCAGCGGGAGGCGCATGCCCCGCAGGATGCCGAGACGTCGCGCTCCTGGATGCCGCAGGCGGCGCCCGCCGCGCCTGCGGGCGACGAGGTCACGGTGATGCGCACCGCGATCCTGTCGAAGCTCGCCTATGCCTTGGGCAAGACGCCGGCGACCGCCCGCGACCGCGACTGGTTCGTGGCGACGGCGTTCGCCTTGCGCGACCGCGCGGTCGCCGCCGGCGCCATCTCCGCCGGGATCGTGCCGCCCAAGCGCGTGCACTACCTCTCCCTGGAATTCCTGATCGGGCGCCTGCTCTCCGACGCGATGGGCAATCTCGGTGTCGCCGAGACGGTGCGGGCGGCGCTCGCGGGCCTGGGCGTCGATCTCGACGCGGTGGCGGGCGCCGAGCCCGACGCGGCGCTCGGCAATGGCGGGCTCGGCCGGCTTGCCGCCTGCTTCATGGAGAGCATGGCGAGCCTCGCCATTCCCGCCTACGGCTACGGCATCCGCTACGATCACGGCCTGTTTCGGCAGGTGATCGAGGACGGGGTCCAGCGCGAGGTGCCGGAGACCTGGCTCGCCGAGGGCAATCCGTGGGAGTTCGAGCGGGCGGACGCCGCCTGCGAGGTCGGCTTCGGCGGCGACGTGGCGATGAGCGTCCAGCCGGACGGCACGCTGCGCCGCGTCTGGCGCCCGGCCGAGACCGTGCGCGCCGTGCCCTACGACACGCCGGTGATCGGGCGGGGCGCCAAGCACGTCAACGCGCTCCGCCTGTGGGCGGCCCGCGCGGTCGACCCCGTCGATCTGGCCCGCTTCAACGCCGGCGACCATGTCGGGGCCGTGGCCGAGCGCGCCCGGGTCGAGGCGATCTCGCGGGTGCTCTACCCGAGCGACGGTACACCGGCCGGGCAGGAACTGCGCCTGCGCCAGGAATTCTTCTTCACCTCGGCCTCGCTCCAGGACCTGGTGCGCCGCCACGTCGCCGAGCGCGGCGACCTGCGCTCGCTGCCGGATCACGCGGCGATCCAGCTCAACGACACCCACCCGGCCATTGCCGTGCCGGAACTGATGCGGCTCCTTGTCGACGGGCACGGCCTGTCCTGGGAGGATGCCTGGCACGTCACCACCCAGACCCTCGGCTACACCAACCACACCCTCCTGCCGGAGGCGCTGGAGACCTGGCCGGTGGAGCTGATGGAGCGGCTGCTGCCGCGCCACATGCAGATCATCTACCTGATCAACTGGATGCATCTGGAGGAGGTGTCGAAGCACGGCGCCTCGATCGCTCAGCTCGCCGAGGTCTCGCTGATCGACGAGAGCCACGGCAAGCGGGTGCGGATGGGCCACCTGGCGTTCCTCGGCGCGCGGCGGGTGAACGGCGTCTCGGCGCTCCACACCGAGCTGATGCGCCAGACGGTCTTCGCGCCGCTCCACGCGCTCGATACCGACAAGATCGTCAACAAGACCAACGGCATCACCTTCCGGCGCTGGCTTCACAACGCCAATCCGGGCCTGACCCGGCTCGCCGTCGAGGCGGTCGGCGCGAAGGTGCTCGACGATCCGCGCCACCTGGAAGGGCTGGTCGCGCTCGCCGACGATGCCGGCTTCCAGGAGCGCTATGCCGCTATGCGCCGCGAGCGCAAGGAGTCGCTCGCCCGCGTCGTCGAGGACCGCACCGGGATCACCCTCGATCCGGACGCCCTGTTCGACGTCCAGATCAAGCGCATCCACGAGTACAAGCGCCAGCTCCTCAACATCCTGGAGACGGTCGCGCTCTACCAGGCGATCAAGGCCGAGCCGCACCGCGACTGGACGCCCCGGGTCAAGCTCTTCGCCGGCAAGGCGGCCCCGAGCTATCACCAGGCCAAGCTGATCATCCGGCTCGCCAGCGACGTCGCCAAGCGCGTGAACGCCGATCCGGACGTGGCCGGCCGCCTGACCGTCGCCTTCGTGCCGAACTACTCGGTGAGCCTGGCCGAGTCGATCATCCCGGCCGCGGACCTGTCGGAGCAGATCTCGACCGCCGGCCTCGAAGCCTCGGGCACCGGCAACATGAAGCTGGCGCTGAACGGCGCGCTCACCATCGGCACGCTCGACGGCGCCAATATCGAGATCAAGGACCATGTCGGGGCGGAGAACATCTTCATCTTCGGCCTCGACGCGGCGGGCGTGCAGCGCACCCAGAGCCAGCCGGGCTATGCGGCCCGCGCCATCGCGGCCTCGGCCCGGCTGCGCGGCGCCCTCGACATGATCGCGGCGGGCGGGTTCTCGCCCGAGGAGCCGGGCCGCTTCCGCCCCCTCGTCGATGAGCTGACCCACGGCGACCGCTTCCTGCTCACCGCCGATTTCGACGATTACTGGCGCGCCCAGCGCGAAGTCGACGCGGCCTGGCGCCGGCCCCGGACCTGGTGGCGCGCGGCGATCCTCAACACCGCTCGCACGGCGTGGTTCTCGTCGGACCGGACGATGCGGGAATACGCCGAGGAGATCTGGCGGGTGCCGGTGGGCTGAGCAGTCTGACCGTGTGACTGAAAAGAAAGCCCCGCGGCGCGAGCCGCGGGGCTTTCTCGTGAGAGGACACCGATACCGCTGCGCCGTCTGACCGGTTCGAAGGCGCCGGCCGAGCCCGAACGGGCGTCGAGCCGATGCGCCGGATGCCAAGGCGCGAGGGTATGACATCGTCCAACCCACACCCTCATCCTGAGGTGTCGATGTTTGATCGACTGACACGTCAGGACGAGGTCGCAGATAGGGTGGGTGAACTAACGGTCAGGGGACGCCAGCGCTCGATCACGCCGGCGGAATGTACTGATACGTCCAGGTCTCGCTCAGCGTCTCGTCGCCCCGGCGCAGGAACAGCCGCAGCTCCACCGGCTCCACGCCCGTCACCGCGAGGTCGAACTCGGCCCGCCAGTGGCCCGGTACGTCGTCCGGCACCGCTTCGGTGCGGGCGAGCGGGAAGGTGCCGCGGGAGGCGGTGAGCACGGCTTCCGGCTTCACCCCGGCCGGCAGTCGGCCCAAGGGCTCGCCCAAAAACTCGACCACGAACTTGCGCACGCCCTTCGGCCGGTCGGTACCGGCCTGCCCGCCATTGCCTTCACGCGTGGCGACGCAGCGCGCGAGATTGCTCGGATAGGGCTCGTCCGCGACCCAGTGCAGGCGGTAGGCGAGGTCGTGCGAGGAGCCGGCGCGGGCGGGCTCCGCCGGCACCCACATCGCCACCACGTTGTCGTGGATCTCGTCGTCGGTGGCATTCTCGACCAGCTGCACGCTGCCCTTGCCCCAGTCGCCGAGCGGCTCGACCCAGAGCGAGGGCCGGCGGTCGTAGTAGACGCCGTCCTGGTAGTGGTCGAACAGCCGGTCGCGCTGCATCAGGCCGAAGCCGCGCGGGCGCTCGTCGGAGAAGGCCGAGACCATGGTGCGGGGCGGGTTGCGCAGGGGGCGCCAGATCCGCTCGCCGGTGCCGGTCCACAGCGTGAGGCCGTCGGAATCGTGCACCTCCGGGCGCCAGTCCACGGCGGTGGGCTTGGCAGTCTCGGAGAACCAGTACATCGAGGTCAGCGGCGCCAGGCCGAAGCGGCCGACATCCTTGCGCAGGTGCAGGCTCGCCTCGATGTCCATCACCACCGACTTGGTGCGGCGCATCCGGAACCGGTAGGCGCCGGCGGCCGAGGGACCGTCGAGAAGCGCCAGCACCGTGACCGTGTCGGAATCCGCCGCCGGAGTCTCGAACCAGACATGGGTGAAGTCGGGGAATTCCTCCGGCCGGTCCGGCATCACCGTATCGAGGGCGAGTCCGCGGGCCGAGAGGCCGTACTGGTAGAGCTCGCCGATCGCCCGGAAATACGAGGCACCGAGGAACGCCACCCAGTCGTTGCGGCGCCAGTCGAGCGGGCCGCCGCGGCGCTCCTGGAAGCGAAACCCGGCGAAGCCCGGGTTCGGCGGCAGCCGCCGGGCCGGCGAATCCGCCGGCATCTCGAAGGCGGCCGGATCGTAGATGACCTCCCGCGCTTGGCCCCCCTCGACCACGTGCATCCGCACCGGCTTCTGGAAGTAGCGGCCGAGATGGAAGAAGGTGACCGGGAAGGCGCCCGGGCCCTCGGCCCACAGCGCGTGGTCGGGCTTGTACTTCAGCTTGCCATGGGCGTCGTAGTCGATCGCCTGCAGCACGTCGCGGTCGGGAATCGCCGGCGGGGCGTAGGCGCGGCCGGCCATCTCCCGCGCCCGGGCCTTGAGGGCATCGAAGCTGAAGGCTTCCGGCTTGCCGAGCGGCAGCTCGGCGGACAGAACCTCGGGACCGGAGCCGAGCAGGAGCGCGGCGCCGGCAAGCAGCGTACGGCGGTCGATCATCGCGAGGCGCCCTTAGCGGATCGGCTCGATGCTGGTGGCCCGGCGCCAGAGCTGGACCATGATGTACAAAGCGCAGAGGCTGAACAGCACCATCAGCACGTGGCCGATCGTGTCCCCGAGCTCGAAGATGCCGGCCAGGGCCCAGCCCGCCGCGATCGCCACCGCGAACACCTCGACGCCGACCAGCACCATGATGCTGAGGATGGTGACGAGGCTGCGGGGCTTGAGGGAACCTGATGCGGGCACGCGGCCTGATCCTTGTCCTGATGGCGGGGCGACGGGCGAGAGAGCGCCTATCGTTTCATGGCTGCGGGGACTAGCCTGAACCGGAGGGCCGGCGCAACCGCGCGGGCCCGTTCCGCCCCATCATCCATCGGTGAGATGCCCGAGACTCCCGTCTTCTCCCGCGCCGCCTGCGCGGCTCCCCACCACCTCGCGGCCGAGGCCGGCCGGGCGATTCTCGCCGAGGGCGGCAACGCCGTCGAGGCGATGCTCGCCATGGCGGCGACCATCGCGGTGGTCTACCCCCACATGAACGGCATCGGCGGCGACGGCTTCTGGCTGATCCGCGGCCCGAACGGCGTGGTGCGGGCGATCGAGGCCTGCGGCCCGGCCGGCAGTCTGGCGACGATCCGGCGCTACCGCGACAAGGGCTTCGACGCGATCCCCGAGCGCGGCCCCGACGCTGCCCTGACGGTGGCCGGCGCGATCGGCGGCTGGGCGCTCGCGCACGACATCGCCGGCGACCTCGGCGGGCGGCTGCCCCTCGCCCTGCTCCTCTCCGATGCGGTCCGGCACGCCCGCGAGGGCGTGGCGGTCTCTCCCTCCGAGGCGCGCTACGTGCCGAAGGAATTGGACACGCTCCACGACCAGCCGGGCTTCCGCGACACCTTCCTCGTCGACGGCAAGCCGCCGAAGGCCGGGACCCAGCGGGCGCTGCCGGCCCTGGCCGCCACCCTGGAGCAGCTCGGCCATGCCGGGCTGGAGGATTTCTACCGCGGCGATGTCGGCCGCGAGGTCGCCGCGGATCTCGAGCGGGCCGGCAGCCCGGTCACCCGCGGCGACCTCGAGCGCTACCGGGCGGTGTCGCGGGCGCCGCTCGCACTGAAGCTGTCGGGCGCCACGGTCTACAATTGCCCGCCGCCGAGCCAGGGCCTCGCCGCCCTGATGATCCTCGGCCTCTACGAGCGCCTGGGAAGCCTTCGTCCGGAGACGGCGGCCCATTATCACGGGCTGATCGAGGCGACGAAGCGGGCCTTCCGGGTCCGCGACGCGGTGGTGACCGATTTCGACCGCCTGCGCCACGACCCGGCGCGCTTCCTCGCGCCGGAGCGCCTGGAGGCGGAGGCCGCGGCGATCCGCATGGACCGGGCCTCGCCGTACCCCGTGCGCCCGGTCGGCGACGGCGACACGGTGTGGATGGGGGCGATCGACCAGAACGGCGTCGCGGTCTCCTACATCCAGTCGGTCTACTGGGAGTTCGGCTCCGGCCTCGTCCTGCCGCGCACCGGCATCACCTGGCAGAATCGCGGCCTTGCCTTCTCCCTCGATCTGAGCGCGGTCAACCCGCTGGAGCCGGGACGGCGCCCGTTCCACACCCTCAACCCGGCCATGGCCGTCCTCTCCGACGGGCGGGTGATGTCCTATGGCAGCATGGGCGGTGACGGGCAGCCGCAATTCCAGGCCCAGGTCTTCACCCGCTATGCCACCTATGGAATGGACGTCGCCGCGGCGGTGGACGCCCCGCGCTTCCTGTTCGGCCGCACCTGGGGGGCCGAGTCGATGACCGTGAAGGTCGAGGACCGGTTCGACTCGTCCTGCATCGCGGCGCTCTCCCGGATGGGGCACGAGGTCGAGGAACTGGGCGGGTCCTACATCGATTCGCTCGGTCACGCCGGCCTGCTGGTGCGCCACCCGCGCAACGGGCGGGTCGAGGCGACGCATGATCCACGCTCGGATGGGGGAGCGGCGGGGATCTAGCTCAGTCTCATCCCCTCGCGCCGTGGCATCGACATGTTGCGGCCACGGCGTCGGACGCCTCGGCGCCGACGCCCGTCCGGGCTGGGCCGGCGCCCTCGAATAGGTCCGTTCGACGGTGCGGCGGTATCAGGGCTTCATCGCCTCGAAGGACAGCATCTGCAGCCGGGCCGTCGCGGGTTCGCCGAGCGTCTCGCGAAGATGGCGCTCCAGCTCCGAGACCAGCGGTTCCGGCGCGACCCCGCGCTCGCGCAGCAGCCTGGCGGTCGGGTTGCCGCGCAGCAGGCCGGCGGCGAACAGACCGACATCCGGCACCGGCACGTCGAGGCGGATCGCCTCGGCGCGAAACCCTGAGAAGCCGGCCGCCTCCGCCAGCGCCCGGACCTCGTCGAGGCTCGTCATGCCGTAGGCGATGCCGAAGACCCCGGTTTCGCCGGTCGCCTCGACGATGAGATCGGCCGCGACCTGCGCGTAGGGATTGGCCTCCCGCGCGTCCCAGGTGGTGAACAGGAACCGCCCGCCGGTCCGGAGCACCCGCGCCGCCTCCCGCATCGCACCGGCTCGGTCGGGGAAGAACATCACGCCGAACTGGCAGAGCACGAGGTCGAAGGCGGCCTCCGCGAAAGGCAGCGCCTGGGCATCGGCCGGGCGCCAATCGACGGCCGTGCCGGCAGGCAGGTGCTCGGCCGCGAGCGCCAGCATCGCCGGGGCGAGGTCGGTGGCGGTGATCGCGGTTCCGGCAGGGACGCCGCCAGGAGGCGGGTCACCTGACCGGTGCCGGCAGCGGACTCGAGCAGGCGCATCGGAGCGAGGGCGGCCACACGGGCCGCCGTCACCGCGGCGGCCGGCGCGAATATCACCGGCGCCATCCCGCGCTCGTAGAAATCCGGAATCGCGCCGCCGAAATCCCGCCGAGGATCTTCGCTCATCGCGTCGCCCTCTCCGCCGCGCCTGGCAGGGTAGCGACCCGACACGGCGGGGCGGAGACGTCGGGGTGTTACATCCGGTGACCTGGGCCGCTGCATCTTCGGAACGTGAAAAGGGCTCGACCCCTCGCGGCATCGAGCCCTTCTCCAGTCCGCGCGATCCCGGTCCTCAGCGCGGCGCGCGCTTGGCCAGGATGCGCTGCAGCGTGCGCCGGTGCATGTTGAGCCGGCGCGCCGTCTCCGAGACGTTGCGGCCGCACAATTCGTAGACGCGTTGGATGTGCTCCCAGCGCACGCGGTCCGCCGACATCGGATTCTCCGGCGGGTCGGCCCGCTCGCCGGGCTCGGCCATCAGGGTGCCGTGGATCTCGTCGGCGTCGGCGGGCTTCGCCAGGTAGTCGAAGGCGCCGAGCTTCACCGCGGTCACGGCGGTGGCGATGTTGCCGTAGCCGGTCAGGATCACGCCGCGGGCCTCGGGCCGGCGCTCCTTCAGCCGCGCGATCACGTCGAGTCCGTTGCCGTCGCCGAGCCGCATGTCGATCACGGCGAAAGCCGGCGGCTGCGCGTCGACCGCCGAGACGCCCTCGGCGACGCTTTCCGCCACGTGCACCCGGTAGCCCCGCGCCTCCATGGCCCGGGCGAGGCGGGTCGAGAACGGCTTGTCGTCGTCAACGATCAGAAGACTGCGGTCGGCGTGGTTGAGGAGGGCGTCGCCCTCCGGGATCGTACCGGCCGCAGCCTCCGGGCTCAGTGTTCCATACTGCGTCATCAGGCGACGCTCCTTGCGAATTTCAATCAGTCTATTCAGAGCGTTATATAGGAACGTCGCGCGCCTGCGTCAGGGGTGCGGCGCCGCCCGTGCCCGGGATTCGGCGACCTTTGGCCTCCCTCTCGAAAACGTGACGGGGCCAGACGATCCGCACCACCGCGCCGGTCGAGGGATCGACCGCGTTGGCGAGGCTCAGCTGCGCGCCGGAGCGTTCGATCAGCGTCTTGGCGATGAACAGGCCGAGGCCGAGGCCGGTCCCGCCCTCAGGTCCGGCTTTCGCCGCGCTGCGGGTGCTGACATAGGGCTCGCCCACCCGCAGCAGCACCTCGGGGGCGAAGCCCGGCCCATCGTCGCGGATCTCAAGCGAGACCCGGTCCGGGCTCCAGCGCGCCTCGATTGCCACGCAGCTCTCGGCGAAGTCGACTGCGTTGTCGACGATGTTCCCGAGGCCGAACATCACGCCCGGGTTGCGCCGGCAGGCCGGCTCCGGCCCGTCGCCCTTCGTCGTCACGTCGAGCACGATGCCGAGCGCGCGCTGCGGCGCCACCAGTTCCTCGACGAGGTGGCTGAGCGAGATGGTCTCGATGAAGCCGCCCTGGTCGGCATCGAGCGAGGTGAGCTTGGCGAGGATGCCGCGGCAGCGCTCGACCTGGTCGCGCAGCAGCGCCAGATCCTCCGCCACGCTCGGGGAGGCGGAGGGCCCGAGCTGACGGTCGAGTTCCTTGGCGACCACCGTGATGGTGGCGAGCGGCGTGCCGAGCTCGTGCGCCGCCGCCGCCGCCAGCCCGTCGAGCTGCGACAGGTGCTGCTCGCGGGCGAGCACCAGCTCGGTCGCGGCCAGCGCCTGGGCGAGCTGGCGCGCCTCCTCGGCGACCCGCCAGGCGTAAACCCCCGTGAAAGCGGTTCCGAGCAAGATCGCGGTCCAGACGCCCGACACGTACAGGAACGGCAATTCGAGCTTCTCCCCGGCGAACCACGGCAGCGGCCGGTAGACGAGGGCCAGCAGCGTCGAGAGCCCGACCGCCAGGAGGCCGAGCGCCAGGGTCCGCGCCGGGGGGAGGGCGGTGGCCGAGATCAGCACGGGGGCGAGGAACAGGAGGGCGAAGGGATTCTGCAGGCCGCCGGTGAGGAAGAGCAGGGCCGCGAGCTGGATGATGTCGAAGGCGAGCAGCAGCACCGCGGCGTCATCGCTGAGCCGGTGGCTCGCCGGGTAGCGGATCCGCAGGGTGAGGTTGAGCCAGGAGGAGGCGGCGATGACGAGGAAGCACCAGCCGAAGGGCAGGGGCAGGCCGAGCCCCAGATGGGCGCCGGCCACCGCCGCACCCTGACCGGCGACCGCGAGCCAGCGCAGCCGCACCAGGGTGTCGAGGCGCAGGTGGCGGGCGTCGCGCACCAGGTCGGTCTGCAAGGTTTCGAACATGGTCGAAACCATAGTGCGCGGCAGCGCGCCGGCCAGGGCGGCGGCGCGGAAACCCTTCGCCCTCCAGTGCGTTGTCCCCGACGGTGAAATCGCCGAGCAGGACCGGCCGCAGGCCGGTTCCGAACCGGTTGCCGCAATGCACAATGCGCATCCGGGAATTGAGGTAAAAAAGGCACAGTTCCACCTTTTGACACCTTGGATTTCCGCAGATGTTGCCCTTCAATATCAGGCCTCTATTGTCCTGGCTCCCAGTCGGGTCAGGCGTCTCCTGGCGGCGGTGCGCGCGCCGTTGGGTCAATCGTGGACGGTGGCGTCATGGATCTCTCGTATTTCTGGTATGAAGCAGCGCACTGGATGTTGACGCCTGCCCGTGCGGCCGCCGACGCCACGCAGCTCGTGTTCAAGAATCCCGTCAATCCGATCACCTACACGCCCTACGGCCGAACCGTGTCGGCGGCCTGCGAGATGTTCGAGCGCACGACGCGCCGCTACGGCAAGCCGGCCTTCAACCTGCCCAGCACCGTGGTCGAGGGCTTGGTGACGGAGGTCACCGAGCGGGTGGTGTGGTCGAAGCCGTTCTGCCAGGTGATCAAGTTCGACCGCGCCCTGAAGCGGCCGACCGCCCAGGCCCAGCCGAAGGTGCTGGTGGTGGCGCCGATGTCGGGCCATTACGCCACGCTCCTGCGCGGCACGGTCGAGGCGCTGCTGCCGGCCCACGAGGTGATGATCACCGACTGGATCGACGCCCGCATGGTGCCGCTCGAGGCCGGCCGCTTCGACCTCGACAGCTACATCGACTACCTGATCGAGATGTTCCAGGCCTTCGGGCCCGACCTCCACGTGATCGCGGTCTGCCAGCCCTCGGTCCCGGTCTTCGCCGCCGTCGCCCGGATGGAGGCGGATGGGCTGCCCGGCGTGCCGACCTCCATGACCCTGATGGGCGGCCCGATCGACACCCGCCGCTCGCCGACCGCCGTGAACTGCCTCGCCGCCGAGCGCGGCTCGGAATGGTTCAAGCGGAATTGCATCACCGTGGTGCCGCCGGGCTATCCCGGCACCTGGCGCGAGGTCTATCCGGGCTTCTTCCAGCTCTCCGGCTTCATGGGCATGAACCTCGATCGTCACCTGACGGCGCACTGGGACATGTTCAAGCACCTGGTGCGCAACGACGGCGACTCGGCCGAGAAGCACCGCGACTTCTACGACGAGTACCTGTCGGTGATGGACCTGACGGCGGAGTTCTATCTCCAGACGGTCAACACCGTGTTCGTCGAGCACGCCCTGCCGAAGGGCGAGATGCGCCACCACGGCGAGCTCGTCGACCCGAAGGCGATCCGCCACTGCGCCATCATGGCGGTGGAGGGCGAGAACGACGACATCTCCGGCGTCGGCCAGACCCTGGCGGCCCACGACCTGACGCCGAATCTTGCCCCGGAGCGCAAGCTCTACCACCTCCAGAAGGGCGTCGGCCATTACGGCGTCTTCAACGGCTCGCGCTTCCGCGCCAACATCGCGCCGCGCATCTCCGCCTTCATGCACGCGATGCAGGGCACGCCGACGATCGAGGACCTGCGCGAGGCCTCCTGATCGCCCCATCCGGCGCCGCCGCGGCGGCGCCGGTCTCTCCGCCCGACGATGTCACCGACCCGCCGCCTGCGCATCTGGCTCTCGCGCCTCATCGGGCGCGCGCGGCCAACCGAGACGCTGACAGGCGCCGGGTCTCCCGGGTACAAGGGTGGCATGCGAGTCGCGCTCCTTCGCCGTTCGGCGCCCGAACCCACCCACGTCACCGTCATCCACGCCGGCATCTGCTACCCGGTCACCGTGCGCCGCCGCGCCGCCGCCCGTCGCATCACCCTGCGGGTGTCGAGTGCCACCGGCGAGATCGTCCTGACCCTGCCGGAGCGCACCGATCTCGCCGCCGCCCAGCGTTTCGCCGATTCGCACGGCGCCTGGATCGCCGCCCGAGTGGCGAAGCTCCCCGAACGCATCGCCTTCGTGCCCGGCGCGGTGGTGCCGTTGCGCGGCGTCCCTCACCGTATCCTGCATTGGTCGACCGTCTCGGGCCCGACCGTGGCCACCACGGACCCGGACGGCGTGCCGGTGATCGCGGTCTCCTGCGGGCTGTCCCACGTGGCACGGCGGGTGCGCGACTTCCTGGAGGCCGAGGCGCGCCGCGACCTCGCCGCGGCGGTGGCCCGCCATGCCGGTGCGCTCGGCCGCACGCCGAAGCGCCTGACCGTGCGCGACACCCGCAGCCGCTGGGGCTCGTGTACGGCCGCGGGCCAGCTGAACTTCTCCTGGCGCCTGATCATGGCGCCGCCTTTCGTGCTCGACTACCTGGCGGCGCACGAGGTCGCGCATCTCGCGGAGATGAACCACTCGGTCCGTTTCTGGCGCGTCGTCGAGACGCTCTCCCCGGGCTACCACGAGCCGGAGGCCTGGCTGAAGCGGCACGGCACCGAGCTGCACCGCTACGGTTGACGACTCGAGCCTGACAACTCGCGCCCGAAGACTCAGCCCCCCGAAGACTCAGCCCTTGGTGCGCACCACCACCAGGCGCTCCGCCGGCCAGGCCGGGCGCGGGTCGACATAGCCCGGAGCCAGGGTGCGCGGCGCGATGCTGTCGCAGTTCTCGCGCTGGCGCAGGATGATCTCGCCGTGCTCGCCCCGGCGCCGGATCACCCCGCCGTCGCGGCAGAATCCGGCGATCTCGGCCGAGCGCGAGGCCCGGCGCCCACGCGGGTTGCGCGGCACCGGCGGGTGCTCGATCGTCAGCGTCGCGTCCCGGTTGAGCGAGCGCTCGACATAGGTGGTCTCGTCGACCGGGAGCGACTGGGCCGTAGCAGGACCGGCCACGAGACCGGCCACGAGACCGGCCGTGGGACCGGCGGCCAGGACCAGGAGGGCGAGGGAGGGGGCGGCGAGTCTCATCGGGGCTCTCGCGAGAAGGGGGTGGCGGATCCGGGTCGGTTCATCCGGTCCCATATGAACCGGAAACGGTGCACAACCACTAACGGTGAATCGCGACCGGCGCAGCCCGGCTTGATCCACCAGCTAAGCCCGCTCCTCGGCGCCGGTTCCGTGTCGTCATCACTCCTCGGCTTGACAGCATCCCGGCCCCGTGGTCGGAACGCCCGAGGCCGGCGGATGGCCGGGGCAGCGGAGCGGTGAGCGGCGTGGGAGACAGCTTGCGACGGATCGGACGCCGGGTGCGGGCCGCCACCCTCGGACTCGTGCTCGCTACGGGCCTGCCGGCCGGGGCCGCCCTGGCACAGGGCGCGGTCAAGCAGAGCTTCGACGACTGGCAGCTGCGCTGCGAGACGCCCGCCGGCGCCAAGGCCGAGCAATGCGCCCTGGTGCAGTACGTCGCCGCCGAGGACCGGCCGAACCTGTCCCTGGTGGTGATCGTGCTGAAGACCGCCGACAACCGCGGCACGCTGCTGCGGGTGGTGGCGCCACTGGGCGTTCTCCTGCCCTCAGGCCTCGGCCTGAAGGTCGACCAGGCGGAGATCGGCCGCACCTCGTTCGTGCGCTGCCTCTCCACCGGCTGCGTCGCCGAGGTGGTGATGGACGACAAGCTCATCGGCCAGCTCAAGGGCGGCCAGCAGGCCACCTTCATCGTCTTCCAGACGCCCGAGGAGGGAGTGGGCATTCCCCTGTCCCTCAAGGGGTTCAAGGAAGGCTTCGACAGCCTGAAGTGATCGACGATCGGGAGAGGACCGTGACGGCTCGTTGTCCCCGCACCTTGCGCCTCGTCACCCTGGCGCTCGGGACCGCTGGCGTCGCCTTGGCGCTGGGCGTGCTCGCCGCCCCGGCGCAGGCGCAGACGGCTGCGCCGCAGGATGAGGGCAATCCCCTCCTCAACATCTTCAAGTATGGCGGCACCACCAAGCCGCCCGAGGCGCCGCCGAACCCCGACGACGTCTACTGCCCGATCATCGACATCAGCGAGGGCGGATCCTCGCTCCAGACCCTGGCGGGCGGCACCGTGCGCACGCAGATCCGCCTCGGCCAGCTCAGCCGCTCCTGCCAGCCCGGGCCGAGCGGCAGCACGCTCGTCACGATCGGCGTACAGGGCGTGGTCCTCCTCGGGCCGGGCGGCGCCCCGGGCCGCTTCAACGCCCCCGTGACCATCACGGTGAAGAACGGCACCCAGGTCATTGCCCGGCGCAGCCGCCAAGCGGCCGCGACGATCCCCGCGGGCTCGGTCAACGGCACCTTCACGGTGGTGGAGGAGGGGATTTCCGTGCCGGCCGGCCTCGCGCGGGACTTCGAGATCGAGGTCGGCCTCGGCGGCGTACAGAAGCCCGCGCGGGCGCCGCGGCGCAAGCCTGCCGCCCCGCCGCCGGCCGACGGTTGACCGCGAGGGTGGCGCCCTGGCGCATCGCCCCTCGCTCGGACGATCCGGATTTCTCCCGCGCGCTGGTCTTCGAACGGCCACTGGCCGGGCGCTGGCTCGCCCTCGATGTCGCCCTCGACCGTTTCGCCGCGCCGGTGCGGCCCCTCCTGCGCTTCGCC
>JAEWKL010000462.1 GCA_023386115.1 Pseudomonadota bacterium | reverse complement strand
GGCGAAGCGGCCGGAGGCGTCCTTGCGCGAGCGGCGGGTGCGCTGGACGAGCCGGCCGGCCCATGCCGCGGTCGCCCGTCCGCGCTGGACCGATCCGGCGCCGCGCCCGCAGACCACGGGACCGAAGCCTTCCTCCTTCCGCCAGACCCGCGAGCCGCTCTCCGGCCTGGGCCGCCACGAGGGCGCCGGCAGCCAAGACGGCGCCGGCAGCCATGCCCGCACCGTCTGCGTGCGCACCTGCGACGGCTACATGTTCCCGCTGGCGAATCTCGCAAAAGGGGAGGCGGTGCCCGCGCAGGAGCAGGCCTGCGCGGCGGCGTGCCCCGGAGCGGAGACCGCCCTCTACACGGTGCGGGCCGGCGCGGAACTCGACCAGGCCGTGAGCCGGAACGGCAAGCCCTACCGCAGCCTCGCGGCAGCCTTCGCCTATCGGAGCCGGCTGGTGGGGAGCTGCTCGTGCAACCCGGGCGCGGGCGGCTACGCCCGGCTGCTCCTGCGCGACGCGACCCTCCGGCCCGGCGACGCGGTGGCGGGTGCGGCGGGGGCCCGGGTCTTCGCCGGCCGCGACCGGGGTGGTGAGGCCCGCTACGTCGATTTCCGCCGCGCCGCGATGCTCTCCCCCGCCGAGCGGCGCGAGCTCGACCGCACCCTCGACGTGAGCCGCCTGGAGCGGGCGCGGGCGGAGTTCCGCCGCTCGCTGACCGCCGAGAACCGGGGTGGGTTCGGACGTCTGCGCTACGCCTCGGGCGTCACGGGCTTCGCCGAGATCGTCAGCGACGCGAGCGCAGGCCCGATCCGGATCGTCGAGCCCTCCCCCTATCGCTGATCCGCCCGGCTGGCGGGAGTCTGTTGCGGGTCGGAGACAGGAGCCGTCTTCCGGGGGACGGCACGCTCGCAGCGCTTGCGATTCACAGGGCCCCGAGACGAAACTGAACCCGTCGCGGCCTCCGCCCGGCTCCCTCCCGCATCATCATCCGCCATGTCGCCCGCGCTCGAGAATCGTCTGTTGCCGTACCGCGAAGTCGCGGCCGTGTTCGTGAGTTCCGGCCTGTTCTTCGCAGGCCTGCTCTGCTGGGCGTGGCTGGCCGGATGAGGCCGAGACGATGCTGGCAAGGGGCTCGGATCGGTCCCCTCGACAGGGAGGAGCGCGGCCGCTAACCCGGACGCGTCGTGAACGCCGCATCAGGAGGCCGTCCGGTGAGCAAGTCCGAGGCGCCCGAGGCGGCGCCCACCTTCCTGCGCGAGGCCCCGGCGAGCGGCCGGATCGAGGCGGTGTCGCCGCTGATCCGGCGGCTGGTCTGCCCGAATGCCGGGCCCTTCACCCAGAGCGGCACCTGCACCTATCTGGTCGGGCAGGGCCGCGTGGCGGTGATCGATCCCGGCCCGGACCATCCGGGGCACCGGGCGGCCTTGCTCGCCGCCCTCGACAGCGAGACGGTCGAGGCGATCCTCGTCACCCACACCCATCGCGACCACTCCCCCGGCGCCCGCCCGCTCGCCGCCGCGACCGGCGCCCCGATCCTCGGCTGCGGCCCGCACCGCCCGGCCCGCGTGGTGCGCGGGCCTGAGCAGGGGCGGCTCGACGCAGCGGGTGATGCCGAGCACCGGCCGGACCGCGAGCTGGCCGAGGGCGACAGCGTCTCCGGCCCGGGCTGGACCCTGACGGCACTCGCGACGCCCGGCCACACCATGAACCACCTCGCCTTCTCTTTCCCTGAGGAGGGCACCCTGTTCTCGGGTGATCACGTCATGGCCTGGTCGACCAGCATCGTGGCGCCGCCGGACGGGGCGATGGGCGCCTACATGGCCTCGCTCGACCGCTTACGCGGCCGGTCCGAGAGCGTGTACTGGCCCGGCCATGGCGGCCCGGTGCGGGAGCCGCAGCGCTTCGTCCGCGGCCTCCTGAGCCACCGCCGCGCCCGCGAGACCGGCATCCTGGAGCGGCTGAATGCGGGCGAGCGCACCATCCCGGGCCTCGTCGCCGCGCTCTATTCCGGCCTCGACCCGATGCTGCGGCCGGCCGCGGCGCTCTCGGTCTTCGCCCATTTGGAAGATCTGGTGGAGCGCGGGCGAGTGGTGACGGATGGACTGCCGGCGCTCGATTCGGAGTATCGGCCGGGGTGAGCGCCCGATCGATGGGGCTCTGCACGCGCATTCAACCGTCTAGATTTCACTTCGGCGCGTGGAGCGAAGCCTCTCCCTCCCCCGCAGAGGGGGGGAGGGTTGATCAGGCGTTCCGACGAAGGCGAGCAAGACTCGGGAAAATCCCCGCCTACTTCACCGCCAGCGCCAGGTTCCCGATCTCATCGAGATAGGCCCGGATGTGATCGGCGTTCTGGCCAAAATCGCGGTCGCCGAAGCGGGTGGCGGAGCGCAGGTCGATGCGGGTGCCGTCGGCCCGCGGATGCAGCCGCACGGTGACGTCGTAGGGCAGGCCGAGGAGGCGCGAGCGCACCACCGCCTCGATGCGGCCGTTCCCGGCCCGGCCGCCGGGCTTGTAGGATTCGACCACCTGCCACTTGCGGTTCTGCGCCGCCTTCATGGCCAGCGCGAAGGCCTCGTCGGGGCCGAGATCGAGGGTCAGCGGGGCGATCTGCGGATACGCCTCGCGCTGCAAGGCGCGGGCGGCGGGGGCGGAATCGCGCGGCAGCCGCCAGCCGCGGGCCTCCCAGGCGGCGCGGGAGCGCGAGAAGGCCGGCGGATTCTCGACGTCGGTCGAGACGTCGGTGAGCGGCGGCAGCATCGCGCCGCGGGCCGCCATATAGGCCGGGTAGGCCAGGACCAGGACCGCGAGCAGGAGGCCGCCGACCGCGATGCCGAGCC
>JAEWKL010000450.1 GCA_023386115.1 Pseudomonadota bacterium | reverse complement strand
GCCCCACCCCCGGGGCGGGGGGGCCCGCGCGGGGGGCGCCGGGGGGGTGGCGACGGGCGATTCCACCATGCACCGCGTCGCCGGGCTGATCCCTCGCGACTGATCCGGCTCGGCCCCGGCATTGCGCGTGGTCCGAACCTTGCTCCATTCTGTCCCGCGGGCGATCCGGGACGGTGCATGGCGGAACTGAGAAGCCTCGAAATCTTCTACTGGACCGCCTCGCTGTGCAGCTTCCGCAAGGCGGCGGAGCGGATGAACACCTCGCAGCCGGCGGTGTCGCAGCGCATCGCCGCGCTCGAGGAGGAGTTCGGGGTCCGGCTGTTCGAGCGGCGCGCCCGCTCGGTGGCGCTGACGGCCAAGGGCCGCGACCTCCTGGCTTATGCCGAGCGCTTCCTGCGCCTGCGCACCGAGATGATGCAGGCGGTGGCCGGTCCCGGGGCGATGCGGGGCGTGCTGCGCCTCGGCGTGTCGGACACCATCGTTCATACCTGGCTGATGCGCTTCATCGCGCGGATGAACGAGGCCTATCCGGGAGTCACCGTCGACATCGCGGTCGACATCTCGCCCACAATGCGCGACGCGCTGCTCAACCGCGACCTCGACCTCGCCTTCCTGGTCGGGCCGATCACCATGCCGAGCCTGGTCAACCTGCCGCTCTGCAGCGTGTCCCTGGCCTGGATCGCCGCGCCGCAGCTCGATCTCGGCCCCGGCGAGGTCAGCCTCGAGGGCCTGCTGCGGTACCCGCTCATCACCTACCCGAAGAACACCAATCCCTACGTCTCCTTGCGCGAGATGCTGGCGCAGTCGAACCTGCCGCCGCCGCGCCTGCACAGCAACGCCTCCCTCTCCACCATCGTCCGGATGGCGCGGGAGGGCATCGGCATCGGGGTGATCCCGCCCGAGGTGGTGCGCCGGGACCTCGACGAGGGCGCGCTCCGGATCATCGCCCCGGCGCCGGCCCTGCCGGACATCCATTTCACCGCCACCTACGCCAACGCGCCCGATGGCGGGCTCGCCGCGTCGGCGGCGCGGCTCGCCTGCGAGGTCGCGGCCTCGCCGGACTGGCGCCGGTGATCCTCGCGCCCGCCCCTATCGATAAAGCCTGCTTATCGAAACTGATGCGAAATAACGATTGGCGCTTACCTGCCTACGATGTGAACATGGCGTGTCCTTGAGCAAAGGCGCGGTGATGACCCTTCCCTTCGATCGGGCGCGAATGAGCGGCGAGGCGGCCCGCCTCGCCTGCCGCAGCGGCGCCATCACCGGCTGCACGGCCGGCATCGCCGACGGCTACGTGCAGGGCAACCTCGCGGTCCTGCCCGCCGACCTCGCCGACGAGTTCCTGCTCTTCGCCCAGCGCAACCCGAAATCATGCCCGATCATCGGCGTCTCCGCGAGGGGCGAGCGCACGATCCCCGAACTCGGCCTCGACCTCGACATCGCCACGGACGTTGCCGGCTACCGGGTCTGGCGCGACGGCGAGGTGGTGGAGGAACGCGATGCGGTCGCGGATCTGTGGCGCGACGACCTCGTGGCCTTCGTGATCGGCTGCTCCTACTCGTTCGAGGCGGCGATGGCCGAGGACGGCCTGCCGCTGCGCCACGTCGAGATGGGGGTGCGGGTGCCGATGTACCGCACCAGCATCCCTTGCGCCCCGGCCGGCCGCTTCGCCGGGCCGATGGTGGTGTCGATGCGCCCCCTCACTCCCGCCCAGGCGATCCGCGCGGTGCAGATCACCTCGCGCTTCCCCTCGGTCCACGGCGCGCCGGTGCATCTCGGCCGGCCGGACCTGATCGGCATCCGGGACATCCAGGCGCCCGATTACGGCGACCCGGTCGCGATCCGCGACGACGAGATCCCGGTCTTCTGGGCCTGCGGCGTCACCCCGCAATCGGTGATCGCCGCCGTACGGCCGGCCTTCGCCATCAGCCACGCGCCGGGATGCATGCTGATCACCGACCGGCGCAACAGCGAATATGCGGTGCTCTGACACGATGTCCCCGGTCCATTCGTCTCAAGAGCATCTTGAAGTCGTCTCCGGGTCTTGTTCGTGCGTCATGTCCACAGCCGGATCGACGGTCCTGGCGAGCCGGCTGTTCAAAGGACGCGGAATGAGGCTTAGAGAATCGTCCTGCCCCCTGGAGACCAGCGCATGATTCGTCGTCGAGAACTCTTGGTGGGCGCCGGCGCCCTCTCGCTCGCTGCCTTACGGGGTGCCCCGGCCCGCGCGGCGGCGCCGGAGGTGGTGGTCGGCGTGCTCTACGCCATGTCGGGCGCGAGCGCGCAGGTCGGCGTCGATGCACGCCACGCCATCGAGACGGCGCTCGACCTCATCAACAACGACCACGACCTCGACCTGCCGGGCGCCAAGGGCGTCGGCCTCGCCGGCATGGGCGGCGCGAAGATCCGCCTGGTCTTCGCCGACCATCAGGCCGATCCCCAGAAGGGCCGTGCGGAGGCCGAGCGCCTCATCACCCAGGACAAGGTCGCGGCCCTCGTCGGCTGCTACCAATCGGCGGTCTCGGCCACGGTGAGCGCCACCGCCGAGCGCTACGGCGTGCCCTTCGTCTGCGCCGATTCCTCCTCGCCGAGCCTGCACCGCAAGGGCCTGAAGTACTTCTTCCGCCCGGCCGCGCACGACGAGATGTTCTCGACCGCGATGTTCGACTTTCTCGATGCCCAGCGCAAGCAGGGCAAGACGATCGACTCGGTCGCCCTGTTCTTCGAGGATACGATCTACGGCGTCGATTCCTCGACCGTGCAGCGCAAGCTGGCGGCCGAGCGCGGCTACAAGCTCGTCGCCGACGTGAAGTACAAGAGCAACTCGCCCTCGCTGACCGCCGAGGTGCAGCAGCTCAAGACCGCCAATGCCGACGTGCTCCTGCCGACGAGCTACACCACCGACGCGATCCTGCTCACCAAGACCATGGCCGAGCTCGGCTACAAGCCGAAGAGCATGATCGCGCAGGCGGCCGGCTTCTCCGAGAAGGTGACCTTCGACACCGTCGGCGACAAGCTCCAGGGCCTGATCTCCCGCGGCAGCTTCTCCCTCGACCTCGCCGCCAAGCGCCCGATGGTCGCGACCGTCAACGCGATGTACAAGGCCCGGGCCGGCCGCGACCTCAACGACAATTCCTCACGCCAGTTCATGGCGCTGATCGTGCTCGCCGACGCCCTCGACCGCGCCGGCTCGACCGACGGCCAGAAGATCCGCGCCGCGCTCGCCGCCACCGACATCCCGGGCACCCGCACGGTGATGCCCTGGACCAAGGTGGCCTTCGGCCCCGACGGCCAGAACACCCAGGCCGATCCGGTGCTGCTGCAATGGATCGGCGACAAGTTCGTCACCGTCTTCCCGGAATCGGCCGCGGTGGCGCCCGCGAAGTGGCCGATGAATACGTAAACTCGACCGTTCGTCGATGCTGAACGACATGAGGTGAAGCACACCTCCCCTCTCCCGAGTGGGAGAG
>JAEWKL010000379.1 GCA_023386115.1 Pseudomonadota bacterium | reverse complement strand
GCCGTTTCCGGAAAGGTCGCGACCATGGCGACGGGCGCCATCTGGATCAGCGTCGCGCTGCCCCTCTCCCGGCCTACGCACGAGTGCTTCGCACTCGCCGTAGGCCACCCTCCCCCGCAGAGGGGGGGAGGGTTTGGGGGCGAGCTACACCGATAAGAACGAACAGAAAGGGAGGACCATGGACGCGTTCGACGTTGTCATCGTCGGCGGGGGCACGGCGGGCTGCGTGCTGGCCAACCGCCTGAGCGAGGATCCCCGCACCCGCGTGCTGCTGCTCGAGGCGGGAGGGGAGGGGACCGGGTTCTGGGTCGGCATCCCGGCGGGCTTCCCAAAACTCCTCACCGGCGCCACCTTCAACTGGCGCTTCGCCACCGAGCCGGAGCCGAACACGCATGAGCGCGCCATCGTCGTCCCCCGCGGCAAGGGGCTCGGCGGCTCGACGCTGATCAACGGCATGATCTTCGTGCGCGGCCAGCCGCAGGATTTCGACACCTGGGCCCAGAGCGGCAACCGCGGCTGGAGTTGGGCCGACGTGCTGCCCTATTTCCGCAAGCTCGAGCATTTCGAGGGCGGCGACCCGGAGCTTCGCGGCCGGGGCGGCCCGCTCCACGTCACGCGGGTCGGGGTGAGGAATCCCCTCGCCGACGCCTTCATCCGGGCCGGGACCGAGGCCGGCTACCCGGAGAACCCCGACTATAACGGCGCCGCGCAGGAGGGGTTCGGCTACTACCAGGCCAACCAGCGCAACGGCCGGCGCTGGAGCGCCCGGGACGCCTACCTGCAGCCGGCCCGCGCGCGGCCGAATCTGACCGTGCGCACCGACGCCCACGTCCTGCGCCTCGATCTCGACGGAAGCCGCGTCACCGGCGTCACCTACCGGCGCGGCGGGCGCGAGGAGCGGGTGAGCGCGCGGGCCGAGGTGGTCCTGGCCGCCGGCGCCGTGCAGTCGCCCCACCTCCTCGAACTCTCCGGCATCGGCCGGCCGGAGGTGCTGGCGGCGGCCGGCATTCCCGTCCGCCATGCCCTGCCGGGAGTCGGCGAGAATTATCGCGATCACTACGCCACGCGGATGAACTGGCGCGTCAAGGTGCCGGTGACCCTCAACGAGCTGACCCGCGGCTGGCGCCTCGGCCTCGCCGTCGGGCAGTATGTCCTGACGCGCCGCGGCATCCTCACTCTCGGCACCGGCCTCGCCCACGGCTTCGTGCGCACCCGGCCCGACCTCGCCGGGCCCGACGTGCAGTACTTCTTCATGCATGCGAGCTACGCCAACGCCGCCGACCGCACCCTCGACCGCGAGCCCGGCATGACGATCGGCGTGACGCAGCTGCGGCCCGAATCCCGCGGCACCATCCACGCGGTCTCAGGTGATCCGCTCCGCCCCCCGGCGATCCGCCCGAACTTCTTGAATGTCCGCAGCGATCAGGAGGCCCTGATCGCGGGCATGCGCATCGCCCGCCGGGTGATCGCGCAGCCTGCCATGGACCCCTACCGCGCCCACGAGCTCAATCCCGGCGCGGGCGTGCAGTCGGACGACGAGTGGCTCGACTTCGCCCGCCGCAACGGCCAGACCATCTACCACCCGGTCGGCACCTGCAGCATGGGGCAGGGCCCGGAGGCCGTGGTGGACGAGCGCCTGCAGGTGCGCGGCCTCGAGGGCTTGCGGGTGATCGACGCCGCCGTGATGCCGACCGAGGTCTCGGCCAACACCCAGGCCGCCGTGATGATGATCGCCGAGAAGGGCGCTGACCTGATACGGGAGGATCGCCGCTGAGGTGCGGCGCGAGAGGAGCCGACCTGAGATGCGCACCCTTCCGATCGAGCCGATCACCGCGGAAGCCTTCGCGCCTTTCGGCACGCTGCTGGTCGGCCCGGCGGCGGGGCCGCGGCAGGACCGGGCGGCCGAGATCGAGAACGGGCGTCCGGGCGCGGCCCTCAACCTCGCCCTCATCCGCAGCGAGCCCTTCGCCGACACGATGCCCCTGCGGCGGCTCGAACGTCACCCGCACTCAGCGCAAGGTTTCCTGCCCCTCGCCGTCGGCGACTATCTGGTGGTGGTGGCGCCCGATGACGGCGGGCGGCCGGACGAGGCGGCCTTGCGCGCCTTCCGGGTGCCGGGCGATACGGGCATCGTCTATCGCAGCGGGGTGTGGCACGCCCACATGACCACGCTCTCAGGCCCCGGCACCTTCGCGATGCTGGTGCACGAGGATGGCAGCGCGGAGGATTGCGTGTTCGCGCCGATTACCCCGGTCGTGCCGGAGGCGTAGAGCCGTCCCTCAATTCACCGACGGCTCGTCGAGCCGGAAGGCGAAGGTCGCGGTGTAGACGTCCTCGTCGGCGAGCGTCGGGGTGGCCGAGGGGCTCACCGTCTGGGTCACCGTGAGCACCTGGCTGCCGGCCTTGCGGATCGGCACCGTGGCGATGCCCTCCGGGTCGGTGGTGTAGGCCGGCACGCCGGCCCGCTCCGGCTCCATGCCGCTGTCGCCGTAATAGAGGTCGGCCCCCGGCAGCGGCGCGCCGCGGAACAGCACCCGCACCCGGATCGCCCCCGCGGTCGGGCCCGGGACCTCGACCGGCACGATCTCCAGGGTATGGCCGACCACCCGCAGCCACGGCGCGCCTGGGCCGAAGGCGGCCTTGGCGTATTTCACCGACCAGCGGCCCTCGCGGGCGTCGGGCACCAGGCGCCGGCTGGCATTGAGCCGGGTGCCGTCGCGAAGCGTCGTCCAGTAGCCGGCATCGTAGGTTGCCGCGACCAGCGTGCGGCCGGGCTTCGGGCCGAGCGGCGCCAGCAGGGCGGGGGGCACCTCCGGCGGGGCGGGCTTGAGGCCGGCGCGCAGGTCCGTGCGGCCCTCCTGCGTCAGGGCGACGAGGGCGATGAGCTGGGGCGCGCGCGGCGCCTCGCGCTTCGAGGCGTGGCCGTAATTGACCCGGACCTGCGGGGCCTGATCGACGGTGCTGAGCGTCAGCCACAACTCGTGCGCGCCGCCGGGCCGCGAGGCCCCGAGGACGAGGGCGGCGGCCAGGGCGGTGCGGAGCAGGGGCAGCATCGGTCGTCGGTCTCCATCGGGCGGCGCCGGACGGCGCCTCGCGCGGGTGGGGCGAGGCACGAAGCGGGCCCGCGGCAGCAAGGCATCATAACCCATCCGGCGGCAAACCGATCCAGGCGGGGAGGGCCCAGGGGAGCGCCCAAGGCAGCGCCCATGGCCGCGAAGACCGCCGCTCCCTCGCGAAAGCCCCGCTCAGGTCGGTTTGGCCTGCTGCCCCTGGCTCGCCTGACGGGCCCCGCTCGCCAGGTAGGACAGCGCCACCGCCCCGGCAACAGCCGCGCCCATCACCCCGAAGACCATCGCGATCCGCGCCATCCCGGCCTTTCCTCCGGGCGAGCCCGGCACTGTTAGTTCTTGGGATGGGGCGAACGATCGGAATCTTCCGGGGTTCCGCCGGCGGCCGCGAGGGCCGAGGCGAGGGCCAGGTCGCGCAGGCGGGCCCTGGCGGCCGCATCGGTCGGGCAGCCTTCGGCGAGCCAGACC
>JAEWKL010000364.1 GCA_023386115.1 Pseudomonadota bacterium | reverse complement strand
GATCGGCGTCGCCCTCTATCTCGCCGCCGCCGACGGCGTGGTGGCGACGCCGCCGGAGCGGGCGCTGCCGCCCCACGGCGAGAGCGGGGCCGGCGACGTCGCCCGCAAGGGCGACCGGCTGGTGCGCGACGAGATGATCGTGGCGGCCAAGACCGCCTTCAAGGCGCCGATGACCGAGCGCGCCGGCGAGCGCGAGGTGATCCGCGTCCACGCCTACGTGCAGATCGCCACGGAATTGCCCCTGCGCGCGCCCGACGTGCCGGTGCCGCCCTTCGATCCCCTGCGCAGCGCCCGCATCGAGGCACCGGCCGCCCAAGAGGGCGATTCGGACCCGGCCGAGACCGCCGTGACCCTGGTGCGCAGCCCGCTGGCCGAGGCCGCGCTGGAGGACGACGCGCCGTCCCTCACCGACGACGAGGTGAACGCCCTGGTGGCCGAGACCCTGTCGCTCGCCGGCGGGACGCTGCCGCCGGCCTTCCCGGCCGAGCGCCTGCTTTCCCGTGCCCTGCGGCCGGCCGCGTTGCCGGACGATCCCGGGCTGGAGGCGCGCTTCCGCAACATCGAGGTGCGGATTCTCCCCGAGAACCTGACCGCGATCCCCGAGACCGGCACCGGCGGGGACGGCGCGCGGCTGGTCGAGGAGCGCGACCTCGTTCTCGCCAAGGACCAGAGCCTCGCGGACCTGCTCAAGCGCAACGGCGCCGAGCCGGCGCGGCTCGCCGCCCTCCTGAGGGCCTTGAGCCCGCACGCGCGCGACGACCTGTCGGAGGGTCAGCACGTCCGCCTCCTCATCGCGCCGGAAGGGGACGGCCACACTCCCGAGCGCCGCGGCATCGCCCGGGTCACCCTCTACGGCGAGGACGGCATCCAGGAGATCGTGGCGGCCAACGACCGTGGCGGCTTCGTCTCGGTCGCCCCGCCCCGGCCGGACACGGCCCGGGACGACGACGAGGAGGCCGGCGTCACCCTCTACGAGAGCCTGTACGGCACCGCGCTCAAGAACGGCGTGCCGCGCCCGATCATCGAGGAGATGGTCATGGCGCTGGCGACAAGCACCGATTTGCAGCAGCGCACCACCCCGGGCGACCGGGCCGAGCTGTTCTTCACCGAGGACGACGATGCCCGGCCGGAACTGCTCTATGTGGGCTTGCGCATCCACGATGAGACCTTCGGCCTCTACCGCTACCGGGTCCCCGGATCGAGCGAGGTCGACTATCTCGACCCGAACGGCCGCTCGAGCCAGAAATTCCTGATGCGCCGCCCGGTGGCGGAGGGGCGGATCTCGTCGCCCTTCGGCGCCCGCCTGCACCCGATCCTCGGCTATTACCGGCCCCATAACGGCGTCGACTGGGCGGCGACCCGCGGCACGCCGATCATGGCGACCGGCGACGGCACCATCGTGTCGGCGGGCGCCCGCTCCGGCTACGGCAACCGGGTCGAGATCCAGCACGCCAACGGCTACACCACCGCCTACAACCACATGGCGCGGATCGCCCGCGGCATCGCGCCGGGCGCTCGCGTCCGCCTCGGCCAGGTGATCGGCGCGGTGGGCACCACCGGCCTCTCGACCGGCCCCCACGTCCACTACGAGGTCGCGATCAACGGCCGCTTCGTCGACCCGATGAAGATCCGCCTGCCGAGCGCACGCGAACTGACGGGCCCGAGTCTCGCCGCCTTCCGCCAGGCGGAGGAGCAGATCGACGCGCTGCGCCAGAAGCACGGGGGGAAGACGGTGGCGGAGCGGACGTAAGGGACCGTCGTCTCGTCCGTGACCTCTGCAAGAATGGCGCGATCTCCCCTCTCCCGTGCGGGAGAGGAAATCCCGCATTGATATTGTAAGAACGTCAGCCGAGCTCGGCGAGCGGCACCGTGATCTGCGCCCAATCTCCTGCCTCCGGCCGCAAGGTTGCGGCCCGGGAGAACTCCGCCACCTCGCGATAGACGCCCTCCACCGGTCCCCGGTGCACCCAGGCCCCGCGCTCCTGTGCGTCGATCACCCAGTATTCCCGCACCCCGTGCCGCGCGTAGAGCGCCGCCTTGCGGCCCCGGTCGTAGGCGAGGCTCGACGCCGCGACCTCGATTACCAGCAGGATCTCCGGTCCCGGAATGGTGCAGAACCCGTCCGGCGAGGCGCTGCGGGCGCTCATCGGGGCGAGGAGGAGATCCGGCTCCAGCAGCAGGCCGGGCTCGAGCTGAAGCGTGCTCTCGATGCCAAGATAGATCGAATCTGAAAGGATCGGGGCGAGGCGGCGCATCAGCGCGTTCTTTACGACGTCATGCGCGAACCCCTTCGCCGCCATCTCGACCAGCTCGCCGTCCAGAAGTTCGACCCGCTCGTCCTCGCGCAGGATCCCGGCGTCCAGCATCAGCCGCAGGTCGCCGGCCGTGAAGCGGCGGGGAAGCGGGCTGTCGGGCGTGACGTGGATGGTCATCGCGGCTCGCGGCGTGGAACGGTCGCGAGCGTATCAGGCTCCGCGCATGAAAGCACGCCAGCCCTGATTGCACACACCCCGCTCGCGCATCCGTCAATTGACAGACCCAGCCGGCCGCCTCGACATTGTTGTCCCGACAAGGTGCGAACCAACGGCCCGATGGCGGCGCCCCACGCGGCCGCCCCCTCCTCTACCCGACGAACGGAAGCGCCCATGATACGCCTGAACGTGAACGGCTCCGTGCACGAGGTCGAGGCGGAGCCCGACACGCCGCTGCTCTGGGTGATCCGCGAGCAGGTCGGTCTCACCGGCACCAAGTATGGCTGCGGCATCGCCCAGTGCGGCGCCTGCACGGTCCATCTCGACGGGCAGGCGGTGCGCTCCTGCTCGCTCCCGGTCTCGGCGGTCGAGCCGGGCCAGAAGATCGTCACCATCGAGGGCCTGAGCCCCGACCGCTCGCACCCGGTGCAGAAGGCCTGGGCCGCGCTCGACGTGCCGCAATGCGGCTTCTGCCAGTCCGGCATGATCATGGCCGCCGCCGCCCTGCTGGCGCAGAAACCGAAGCCCAGCGAGGCCGAGATCCGCCAGGAGATCACCAATATCTGCCGCTGCGGCACCTATAACCGGGTGCTCGCCGGCATCAACCTCGCCGCCCAGGGCGGCGAGACCGGCCGCGGCTGACGGGAGGCCCCGATGACCCATACCGCCTCCCCCGCCCTGTCGCGCCGCTTCTTCCTCGCCGGCTCCGCCGCCGCGGCCGGCGGGCTGGCCCTCGGCTTCGACCTGCCCGGCGCCCAGGCCGCCGCCTCCACGACGCCGCCCGAGATCAACGCCTGGGTGGTGGTGCGCCCGGACGAGACCGTGGTGATCCGCATCGCCCGCTCGGAGATGGGCCAGGGCACGCTGACCGGCCTCGCCCAGCTCGTGGCGGAAGAGCTCGGCTGCGACTGGAACAAGGTCACGACCGAGTACCCGACCCCGGGCCAGAACCTCGCCCGCGGCCGCGCCTGGGGCGATTTCTCGACCGGCGGCAGCCGCGGCATCCGCGAATCCTACGTCGCGGTGCGCCAGGGCGGGGCCGCCGCCCGCACCATGCTGGTCGCGGCCGCCGCGCAGGAGTGGAACGTGCCGCCCGGCGAGTGCCGGGTCGAGCGCGGCACGATCAGCCATCCGGGCTCCGGCCGCTCCACCACCTTCGGCAAGGTCGCGGCCGCCGCCGGCAAGATGGAGCCGCCGAAGGACGTCCCGCTCAAGGACCCGAAGGACTGGATCATCGCCGGCCAACCGGTGAAGCGCCTCGACACGGTCGAGAAGACCGACGGCTCGCAGGTCTACGGCATCGATCTCACGCTGCCGGGGATGCTCAACGCCGCGATCCGCGACTGCCCGGTGGTCGGCGGTACGGTGAAGAGCGTCGATGCGGCGGCGGTCGAAAAGATGCCAGGCGTGCGCAAGGTGGTGCGGGTCGGCGACAGCGCCGTGGCCGTCGTCGCCGACACGTTCTGGCGCGCCAAGACCGCGGTCGAGGCGCTGCCGATCGTCTGGGACGAGGGCCCGAACGCGCATGTCTCGAGCGAGACGATCGCCGCGATGCTGAAGGAGGGCCTGGACGCGCCCGAGGCCTTCGTCGGCAACAAGGCCGGCGACGCCGCGGGTGCGCTGAAGGGCGCCGCCAAGGTCGTCGAGGCGACCTACGCCTACCCGTTCCAGAACCACGCCACGATGGAGCCGATGAACGCGACGGCGCGCTGGACGCCGGAGCGCTGCGAGGTCTGGACCCCGACCCAGAACGGCGAGGCGGCGCTCGCCGCGACGGCCGAGGCTGCCGGGCTCTCGGCGCGGCAATGCGACGTCACCAAGATCCATCTCGGCGGCGGCTTCGGCCGGCGCGGCGCCACCCATGACTGGGTGCGCCAGGCGGTGCTGATCGCGAAGGAACTCCCCGGAACCCCGGTCAAGCTGATCTGGACCCGCGAGGAGGACATGACGCACGGCCGCTACCACCCGGTCACCCAGTGCCGGATGCGCGCGGCGCTGGACCAGGACGGCAACCTCACCGGCCTGCACATGCGGATCTCCGGCCAGTCGATCCTCGCCGGCATCATCCCGGGACGGCTCGCACCCGACGGCAAGGACCCGGTGACCTTCCAGGGTCTCAATCCCGGCGGGGCGGAGGCGGCGATCGGCTACACGATCCCGAACCTCCTCATCGACCACGCGATGCGCAACCCGCCGATCATCCCGGGCTTCTGGCGCGGGGTGAACACCAATCCGAACGCGATCTACCTCGAATGCTTCCTCGACGAGGTGGCGCATGCGGCGGGCCAGGACCCGCTCGCCTTCCGGCGCAAGCTGATGGGCAAGCACCCGAAGCACCTCGCCGTCCTGAACGCGGTGGCCGAGCGGATCGGCTGGGACACCAAGCCGCCTTCGGGCGTGCATCGGGGGCTCGCCCAGATCATGGGCTTCGGCAGCTACGTGGCGGCGGCGGCGGAGGTCTCGGTCGGCGACGACGGCAAGATCAAGGTCCACCGCATCGTCGCCGCCACCGATCCGGGCGTCGCGGTCAACCCGCAGCAGATCGAGGCGCAGGTCGCCGGCTCCTTCGTCTACGGGCTGTCGGCGGCGCTCTATGGCGAGTGCACGGTGAAGGACGGGCGCATCGAGCAGACCAACTTCGATTCCTACCCGGTCCTGCGCCTCGACGAGATGCCGGCGGTGGAGGCGATCCTGATGCCCTCGGGCGGCTTCATCGGCGGCGTCGGCGAGCCGACGATCGCCGTGGCGGCGCCCGCCGTGCTCAACGCGGTCTTCGCCGCCACCGGCAAGCGGGTGCGCCAGATCCCGGCGAGCCGCACGGACCTGAAGCGCGCGTGAGGTTTTTTCCTCTGCTCCTGCTGCTCGCCGGCCAGGCGACGGCCTTTCCGGCGGCGGCTTCGCCGCCGGGCGCCTCGTCCTGCTCGGGGTGCCACGGCGCTCCGGGTGGGGCGGTGCCGAGCCTCACCGGCCACTCGGCCGAGGACATCGCGGCCTCGCTCAAAGCCTTCCGGACCGGCACCCGCCCGGCAACGGTGATGAACCGCATCGCCAAGGGGTTTTCGGACCAGGAGAGCCGGGCGATCGCCGACTGGATCGCGGGAGGGGGCCAGTGACCGGGATCGGCCGCCGGGCCATGCTGGCGGGGCTCGCCGCCGCCGCCCTCCCCCGCCCCGCCCTCGCGCAAGGAGCCCGCGGGCGCGTCGTCGTCATCGGTGGCGGCTTCGGCGGGGGAACCGCCGCGCGGGCGCTGCACCGGGCGGGCCTTGAGGTCACCCTGGTCGAGCCGGCGGAGACCTATTACGCCTGCCCGTTCAGCAACGAGGTGATCGCGGGTCTCAGGCCGATGTCGGCGCAAGGCTTCGGTTACGAGGGGCTGCGGGCGGGCGGCGTCACGATCGCGCAGACCAGCGCAGAGGCCGTCGACGGCGCGGCCCGGACGGTGCGGCTCGCCGACGGCCGGACGCTCGACTACGACCGGCTGATCCTCTCGCCGGGCATCGCTTTGCGCTTCGACGCCCTGCCGGGCTACGACGAAGCCGCGGCCGGGGTGATGCCGCATGCCTGGAAGGCGGGAGCGCAGACCGAGCTGCTCGCGCGGCAGCTCGACGCGCTGCCGGACGGCGGCACCGTGGTGCTGTCGGTGCCGGGCAATCCCTATCGCTGTCCGCCCGGCCCCTACGAGCGGGCGAGCCTGATCGCGTACACCCTCAAGACCAGGAAGCCCCGCGCCAAGCTGATCGTGCTCGACGCCAAGGACACGTTCTCGAAGCAGAAGCTGTTCGAGCAGGCGTGGAAGGCGCTCTATCCCGGTATCCTGGAATACGTGCCGCTCGCGGCCGGAGGACAGGTCACCTCGGTCGATCCAGGCGCGATGAGCGTCGCCACCGACTTCGAGACCTACAAGGCCGACCTCGCCTGCATCATCCCACCCCAACGGGCGGCGCCGATCGCGAGCGCGGCCGGCGTCGCCGACCGCTCGGGCTGGTGCCCGATCGATCCCGTCACCTTCGAATCGCGCCTGGTGCCGCGGATCCACGTGATCGGCGACGCGGCCATCGCCGGGGCGATGCCGAAATCCGCCTTTTCGGCCAACGCGCAGGCGAAGGTCTGCGCCGACGCCGTGATCGACCTGCTCGCCGGCCGCACGCCCGCGGCCCCGACGCTCATCAACACCTGCTACAGCCTGGTCGCGCCGGGCTACGGCATCTCGGTCGCCGGTGTGTATCACCCGGACAAGGGCGTGCTCGCCGATGTCGAGGGCGCCGGCGGCACCAGCCCGGTCGACGCGCCCGATACGGTGCGGCAGCAGGAAGCGGCTTACGCCGAGGACTGGTACCGCACGATCACGTCGGCGGTGTTCGGGTGAGGCGAGCGCTTCCCGTGCTCCTCGCCCTGACGCAGACGGCCCTCGCCGAGACCACGCCCGCCCCCGTGACCCTCGTCGGCGACGCGATCCCGCTGCCGCTCGACGGCCGGACCGGCGACGCGGGACGCGGCCGGGCCATCGCCATCGACACCCGCAAGGGGTTGTGCCCGCTCTGCCACACCGGCCTCGGCGGCACTGCCCCGGCGGGCGATCTCGGGCCGGACCTCGCCGATGTCGGGGCGCGGCTCTCCGTGGGGCGCATGCGCCTGCGGCTCGTCGACGGCCGGGCCTTGAACCCCGCGACCGTGATGCCCTCCTACTACCGGATCGACGGCACGCGGGTGGCGGGCGCCTGGCGCGGCCGGCCGGTGCTGGAGGCGGGCGAGATCGAGGACGTGATCGCCTATCTGGTCACCCTGAAGGGAGGGCAACGGACGCCATGACGGCTCTCCACCGCCGCACGATCCTCGCCGGGGGCGCCGGCCTGCTGACCATCGCGCTGGTGCGGCCGGGCGCCGCCGCGCTCATCCGGCCGAGCCGGGAGGCCACCGTGGAGGCGATCCGCCGCTTCACCGGCGGCGCGCCGATCCAGGCGGGCCGGATCCACCTCGACATGCCGCCGCTGGTCGAGAACGGCAACACCGTGCCCCTCGCCATCACCGTCGAGAGCCCGATGAGCGAGGCCGATCACGTCCGCCGCATCGCGGTGTTCAACGACAAGAACCCGCAGCCGCACGTGGTGACGCTGCATCTCGGGCCGCGCGCCGGCCGCGCCGCCATCAACACCCGGATTCGCCTGGCCGATTCCCAGACCATCACGGCCATCGCCGAGATGCGCGACGGCACCTTCTGGTCCGCCACCGCCGACGCGATCGTGACGCTGGCGGCCTGCGTGGAAGGATCGTGACGATGGCCCGCGCCCTCATCAACCTGCCGAAGACCGCGAAGGCCGGCGCGGTGATCGAGATCAAGACCCTGATCTCGCACCCGATGGAGACCGGCTACCGCCCCGGCCCGGACGGCCGCCTGATCCCGCGCAACATCATCACGGACTTCGTCTGCACGTATGACGGCGAGGAGGTCTTTCGCGCCGAGCTGTCGCCGGCGAGCGCCGCCAACCCGTACCTGACCTTCACCACGGTCGCGACGAAGACCGGGACCTTACGCTTCACCTGGACGGGAGATAACGGGTTCTCGCAGACGGAGGAGATCGGGATCACGGTGACGTAGCGGCGCCTGACGGATCCGGGCGACCGGCTCAGGATGAGGCGCGCAGCTCTTGTACCCTCGCGCCTTGGCATCGACACGTCGATGCTAAGGCGTCCGGCGCATCAGCGCCGACGCCCGTTCGGGCTTAGCCGGCGCCTCCGAACGAATCCGTTCGAAGGCGCGGCGGTATTATCCCTCCCCCCTCTGCGGGGGAGGGTTCAGGAACGGCGCGCTATCCGACCGTCTCCCCGTCCCTCAACGCCCGCCGCAGCACCTTGCCGACATTCGTCTTCGGCAGGCTGTCGCGGAAGACGAAGCGGCGGGGCACCTTGTAGGCGGTCAGGCCCTCCCGGGCATGGGCCCGCAGAGCTTCCGCGGTGAGGTCCGGGTCGCGCCGGACCACGTGGGCGACGACGCTCTCGCCGGTCTCCGCCGAGGGCTCGCCGACCACCGCCACTTCGAGCACGCCCGGATGGGCGGCGAGCACGTCCTCGACCTCGTTCGGGTAGACGTTGAAGCCCGAGACCAGGATCATGTCCTTCATCCGGTCGACGATCCGGACCTGCCCATCGGGCTCGATCAGGGCGATGTCGCCGGTGCGGAAGAAGCCGTCGGGGGTCATCGCCCGGGCGGTCTCGTCGGGCCGGCCCCAGTAGCCGGCCATCACCTGTGGCCCGCGCACGCAGAGCTCGCCGGGCTGACCCCCCGGCAGCGTGGTGCCCTCGGCGTCGCGAATGCACACCTCCGTCGAGGGCGCCGGGTAGCCGATCGTGCCCGACCAGTCGTGCAGGTCCGGCGGGTTGATCGAGACCACCGGAGAGGTCTCGGACAGGCCGTAGCCCTCGATCACCGGCTTGCCGGTCACGGCCTTCCAGCGCCGGGCCACGGGCGCCTGCATTGCCATGCCGCCGGCGATGGCGTATTCGAGCCGCGACCAGTCGACCTTGGCAATGTCCGGGTGGTTGAGCAGGGCGTTGAACAGGGTGTTGACGCCGGACAGGTTGGTGAAGCGGCTCTTGCGCAGCAAGGTAACGAAGCCGCCGATGTCGCGCGGGTTCGGCACCAGGAGGCAGCAGGCACCGAGCCGCATCATGAAGAAGAAGCAGCAGGTCAGCGCGAAGATGTGGTAGAGTGGCAGGGCCGTCACCATCACCCGGCCCGGTCCCTCGTCGTCGCGCATGCGGAACCAGACCCGGCTCTGCTCGACATTGGCGGCGACGTTGCGATGCGTGAGCATCGCCCCCTTCGAGACGCCGGTGGTGCCGCCGGTATATTGCAGGAAGGCAAGGTCGTCCGGCCCGACCGCGACCGGCCGGAAGGTGGCGCGGCGCCCGGCGACGAGCGCCGCCTTGAAGCTCGTCCGGCGCTCGGCCGGGAGGGCGAAGGCCGGCACCGCCTTCTTGAGGTGGCGCGCCGCGAGGGTGATGATCGACCCTTTCAGCCCGAGCCCGTCGCCGGCCCCGGCCACCACCACCCGCTCGAGACCGGGCAGCTCGGGGAGCGCCTCGGCGACCGTGCGGCAGAAATTCTCCAGCACGACCAGCACCCGGGCACCGGCATCGCGCAGCTGGTGGGTCAGCTCGCGCGGGGTGTAGAGCGGGTTGACGTTGACGACCGTGGCGCCCGCGAGCAGCACGCCGACGAGGGCGATCGGAAAGGCCGGCACGTTCGGCATCATCAGGGCGACCCGGTCGCCCTTCGCCACCCCTTGCGATTGCAGGAAAGCCGCCATCGCCTCGCCCTCGCGCCGCAGGGCGGCGAAGGTCAGGGAGGCGCCGAAACAGGTGATCGCCGGACGGTCGGCGAAGCGTTGCGTCGCGGTCTCGATCAATTCGACCAGGGTGCCGAGGCGCTCGGTCTCGATCTCCGCCGGAACGCCGGCCGGATAGGCGGCGAGCCAGGGCCGCGGCGGGGTGTTCGGTTCCATCGCGCTCGGCCCCTTGCCCATGAACTCCACCCTCCCCGGTGCCGGATGCCACACGAATGCCCTTCGGGGCTCCAGCTTGCCTTCGGGTTAGCGTCTCCCCGGAGTGGATTCAACCGACGCGCGGGATCGGACGAGGCCGAGGAGTACGTGCGGCAGGAAGGCCGCGAGCACGACACCTGCGGCCAGTCCCGCCTGCGGGCCGGAGAGGGCCAAGCGCGGGAAGCCGGACAGGCCGAGATCCCGGGCCGATGCCAGCGCGCCCAGCGCCCAGGCCAGCGCCAGGAAGCGCAGGAGCCCTTGGACGATGGCGCGGCCCCAGCC
>JAEWKL010000358.1 GCA_023386115.1 Pseudomonadota bacterium | reverse complement strand
CGCGGGCGCCGCGCGCGGGGGCAGCGGGGGGCCCCGCCCCCCCGCGATCCAGCCCTGGCGCTGGGCCTCGTGCAGCACCGGATGCTCCTGGTTGGCGTCGCCCGCGATGAAGATCGGGGCGGTGCCGCACTGGAGGCTGCGCGGGTTGAAGTCCGGCAGGCCGTCCTCGTCGAGGGCGAGACCGGCGGCGTCGAGGCCGAGATGGCGCAGGTTGGGCGGACGCCCGGCGGCGGCGAGCACGCGCGCGAAGGTGGCACTGCCCTGCTCGCCCGAGTCGAGGCGCCAGGTCAGCCGCACACCGTCCCCGACGGCCTCCGCCGTCTCGACGCTGGCGCCGAGGCGCAGGTCGAACTCGGCGCCGATCAGCTCGGCGGCGCAGGCCGCGACCATCGGGTCGCGGGCGCCGCCGACGGCACCGGCGGGATCCAGCAGCGTCACCCGGACGCCGAGGCGGGCCAGGGCTTGCGCCAGTTCGAGGCCGACCGGGCCGGCGCCCAGGACCGCGAGGGTCTCAGGCAGGGTCTCGATCTCGAACAGGGTGTCGGTGGTGAGAACCTGTGAGGAGACCGGCCGCAGCGGCGGCGGCAGGCTCGGGCTCGAGCCGGTGGCGATCACAACCGCACCGGCCGTGACCCGGGTGTGGTCGTCGACGAGGAGCGTCGTGGGATCGGCGAACCGGGCGGAGCCCGAGACGCGCAACTCCGGCGGGATGCGGTCGAGCCCCTCGAAGACCGAGGCGACGAAATCGTCCCGCAAGCGCCGCACCCGCCGCATCACGGCCGCGCCGTCGACCCGCACCGCGCCGGTGGCAACGCCGAACGGTGCGGTGTCGCGCGCGTCATGGGCGGCGCGGCCCGCCTCGATCAGGAGCTTGGACGGCATGCAGCCGACCCGGGCGCAGGTGGTGCCGCCGGGGCCGCGCTCGATCAATACTGTGCGGGCGCCGGCCTTGGTGGCCGCCGCATGGGCCGCGATCCCGGCGGTGCCGGCCCCGATGACCGCCACGTCGCAGGCCAGATCACGCATCGCTCACTTCCTCGGGCTGCCCGGCGCGGCACGAGGGCGACGTCGCGGGTCGAACCATCCGGCAACTTGCATCGCGGACGATTCGTTCCCGTGCGTCAGGATTTCGGTGGTGTGCGCGGAGCCCGGTTCAGGAGTCCCGGCTGGACCCCTCGCCCGTGGAATCTTGACCCGCGGAATCTTGGCCAATAGAATCTTGGCCGGGGGAACCTCGGCCATCGGACCTCAGCCAGTGGATCCTTTCCCCTCGGCGAGGAGGCCGCTCACGAAGCCGGCGAGGCCGACCTGGCGCTCGCGGCGCAGGTGCTCGGCGGCCAGGATGGCTTCCAGGGTCTTGAACGAGCGGTCGAGGTCGTCGTTGACCAGGACGTAATCGTATTCCGACCAGCGCTCGATCTCGGTGCGGGCATTGAGCAGGCGGCGCTCGATCGTCTCGGCGGAATCCTCGGCCCGGCGTTCCAGGCGGCGGCGCAGCTCGGCCATGCTGGGTGGCAGGATGAAGATGGTGACGACGTCGTCGCGCAGTTTGCTGCGCACCTGCCGGGTGCCCTGGTAGTCGATGTCGAAGATCATGTCGCGGCCGGCCGCGAGCGCCTTCTCCACCGGGCCCCGGGGGGTGCCGTAATAATTGCCGTGCACCTCGGCCCATTCGAGCAGGTCGTCGCGCTCGCGCAAGCGCTCGAAGGCGTCGCGGTCGATGAAGCGGTAATGCTGGCCGTCGATCTCGGACGGGCGCCGCGCCCGGGTGGTGACCGAGACGGAGAGCTCGAGTCCCCATTCCGGCCGCTGGGCCAGCGCCCGGGTCAGCGTGGTCTTGCCGGCCCCCGAGGGCGAGGAAAGGATCAGCACCAGGCCCCGGCGCGCCACCGGTGCGGTCAGGAGTTCGGAGCCCATAGTCGCCACCATCGCGTTGCATCATCCTTTCGCCGGGACGGACGGTCGCGCCGCCGTCGCAGGACCGGCCCTCCGCCGAGGTTTACTCCCTCGGACCCCTCCAATGCCGCTCGCCCGACGAGGGCGCAACCGGGGAGAGGCCGCGGGACGGGGACAAGTATCCCCTATTCGACGTTCTGGACCTGCTCGCGGAACTGCTCGACCACCGCCTTGAGGTCGAGGCCGATGCGGGAGAGCGACACGTCGTTGGCCTTCGCGCAGAGCGTGTTGGCCTCGCGGCCGAGTTCCTGGGCCAGGAAGTCGAGCCGGCGCCCGACGGCGCCGCCGACGGCGAGCAGGTCCTGCGCGGCGGCGAGATGCGCGCGCAGCCGGTCGATCTCCTCCCGGACATCGGCCCGTGCGGCGAGCAGCACCGCCTCCTGGTGCAGGCGTGCCGGATCGAAGCTGCCGGCCTCCATCAGGGTCGCAACCTGCGCGGCGAGGCGCGCCTTGACCGCCTCCGGCCGGCGGGCCGGGCAGGCCTCCGCGGCCTCGACCAGATCCGCCATGGCGGCGAGCTGGCCGCCGATAATTCCCGCGAGCGCCCGGCCTTCCGCGCGGCGCCCCTCCGCCAGGGACTCGGCCAGCCGGAGGGCGGCCGCCGCGAGGT
>JAEWKL010000324.1 GCA_023386115.1 Pseudomonadota bacterium | reverse complement strand
GCCCAGGAGAACCTGTCCCAACGACAGCGCCTGGTTGAGCAGGAGCCAAAGGACCAGAAGGCCGGCGGACACGAGCGGGAACGGCAGGAGGCGCGTCATGACCGGTCCGCTCCGCGAGCCGATCCCGAGACGGACGGACGCAGCACATCGTCGATATAGGACCGGGGCGTATGCAGCACCTCGGCGGTATTCCTCATGTAGCGCAGGATCGGACCGGCCTGGATCGTCAGGATCCCGCACAGGATGATGAGGATGGCGACGGGCGCCATCTCGATCACCCGGACCCGCGGGATCGCGCGGTCCGGTGCCGCCCAGAAGGTCCGGATGCCCGCGCGGACCATCGCGATGAGCGCCGCCAGTCCCGACAGGATGAGCATGCCGAGCAGCGCCCACGACGCACCGGCGATAGGACCGCCGCTTCCGGTCGGCGGCGGGTTGAGCGCCGCGCTCAGAAGCGCGAACTTGGCGATGAAGCCGGAGAGCGGCGGAAGTCCGGCGACGACCAAAGCGCAGCCGACGAAGGCGATTCCGAGCAGGGCCATGGTGGCGGGGATAGCGACGCCGATTTGCTCCGCCTCCTCGATGTCCTCGCCCTCTTCCCCGTAGGCCTCCCGTGTGACGGCGAGCACGTCCGCGCCGGGCTCCCGTCCGCGCTCGGCGAGCTCGACCAGCAGGAACAGGGCGCCCAGGCCGAGCGTCGAGCTGACGAGATAGAACAATGCCCCGGTCGTCACCGCGACCTGCCCCATGCCGATCGCGGCGAGCACGGTGCCCGAGGACACGAGCACGGAAAAGGCCGTCAGTCTCGGCAAGTCCTGCGAGGCCAAGGTCCCGACGATACCGAAGGCGACCGTCGCCAAGCCGCCGAACAGCAGCCAGTCCCCGCCGAACGGCGTCGATACTTCGGCTTCCAGACTGAACAGGAGCAGCCAGAGCCTCAGCACGATGTAGACGCCGACCTTGGTCATGATCGCGAAGATCGCCGCAACCGGCGCGGCGGCGGCGGCGTAGGTCGTCGGCAGCCAGAAGCAGAGCGGCCACATGCCCGCCTTGAGCAGGAAGACGACTCCGAGAATGCCGGCTCCCGCTTCCAGCAAGGGCCGGCTCTCCGGTGCGATGGCAGGGATGCGGGCGGCGAGATCCGCCATGTTGAGGGTGCCGGCGACGCCGTAGATCAGGCTCACCCCGACCAAAAACAGGAGCGAGGCGGCCAGGTTGATCGCGATGTAGTGGAGCCCGGCCTTGACGCGCAAGGCGCCCGAACCGTGCAGCGCAAGGCCGTAGGACGCCGCCAGGAGCAGTTCGAAGAAGACGAACAGGTTGAACAGATCGCCGGTCAGGAAGGCGCCGTTGAGGCCCATCAGCAGGAACTGGAACATCGGGTGGAAATGCGCGCCGACGCGGTGCCAGCGGGCGAGCGAGAAGAGCAGCGAGGCGGATGCCAGGACGCTCGTCAGGAGCAGCATGAGCGCCGCGAGGCGGTCCGCGACCAGCACGATGGCGAACGGCGCCGGCCAGGCGCCGAGGCGGTACACCGCGGCGGATCCGGCGCTCTCCGGCGGAGAATCGATGGCCGCGAGCATGATGATCGCCACGACGACCAAGGCGACGGTCGCGGCGATAGCGATCGCGGCCTTCCAGGCGCGCCGGCGCTCGTCCAGAAGAAGCATGATGGCTCCCGCGAGGAGCGGCATCACCACGGGCGCGACGATCAGGTGATCGGCGAAGCGACTCACGAGTCCCGCTCCCGGCCGTCCACGTGGTCGGTCCCCGTCAGGCCCCGCGAGGCCAGAAGCACCACCAGGAAGAGCGCCGTCGTCGCGAAGCTGATGACGATGGCGGTGAGGACCAGGGCCTGCGGCAGAGGGTCGGCGTGGAGCGACGGGTCGCCCGCTCCGCGCTTCGCGAGGATGGGAGGTGCGTCGATCCGCAACCGCCCCGTCGCGAGGATGAACAGATTGACCGCGTAGGAGAGCAGCGACAGGCCGACGATCACCTGGAAGGTGCGGGGCCGCAAGATCAGCCAGACGCCCGAGCCGGCGAGCGTACCGATGCCGAGGGCCAGGATGATCTCCATCACTCGGCCTCCATCGGGCGGCGCGACGGCCGTGGGTCCGATTCCCGGGCCCGCGGCGCCGGCCGATGGCTTCGCACGGACTGATGCGCGATCGCGATCAGCATCAGCACGGTGGCCCCGACGACGAGCGAGAAGACGCCCGCGTCGAACAGGAGCACGCTCGCCACGGGCATGGCGCCGATCAACGGGACGTCCGCATAGGCGAAGTAGGAGGTCAGGAAGGGACGCGCGAACGGCCACGCGGCCATTCCCGTCCCGGCCGCGACCAGCAGACCGAATCCCATCCAGCGCACGGGGCGGATCCGCAGGCGCGCCTCGAACCAATGGGTGCCGCCGGCCATGTATTGCAGGATGAAGGCGACCGCCATGGTCAGGCCCGCCACGAATCCGCCGCCGGGCAGGTCGTGTCCCCGCAGGAAGAGGAACAGGGCTATCGTGCCGATCACCGGGAACATGAGCCGCATGATGAGCCCAGGGACGGCCATGGCGTCCGAGATGGTGTCGCCGGTCGAACGGCCGGGTTGGGCATCGTCGTAGGCGTTCTGGATGCGCTGCTGCTCGGGGACCGGGATGCTTTCGGCGGCGGGACGGAACCGACGCAGGAGCGCGTAGACGGTGAGGGACACGACGCCGAGCACGGAGATCTCGCCCAGCGTGTCGAAGCCGCGGAAGTCGACCAGGATGACGTTGACAATGTTGGTGCCGCCGCCTTGCGTATAGGCGTTCTCCACGAAGAAGCGCGAGATGCTGTCCGGCCTGGGACCCGTCATCGCCGCATAGGCGAGGACCGCCACCCCGGCACCGGCGCAGAGGGCGATGGCCAGGTCGCGTGCGCGTCGCCACCGCCGCAGGCCGGCCCGCCTCCCTGCTCCGCCGGGCGCCGCGACGCGTCTGGGCAGCCAGCGCAATCCAAGCAGAAGCAGCACGGTGGTCACGATCTCGACGACGAGCTGGGTCAGGGCGAGATCGGGAGCGGAGAGCCAGACGAAGCTGATGCAGGCCACGAGGCCGACTCCCCCGAGCAGGACGAGGGCGGCGAGCCGGTGGAACTTGGCAAGACGGGCTGCGCCCACGGCGCAGGCGGCCCCGACCGCCCAGGCCAGAGCGAAGCCGGGATCGATGCCGGACGCCGATTGTCCCGCCGGGAGCCCGGCCGCGAAGAGCGGCAGCGCCCCCGCGAGAAGTCCCACAACCACCACCAGCCGGAGCTGAGGCTGGAGGCGGCGCGTGCCGAGCAGATCTTCCAGGCGCCTCGCCAGTCGCCAGGACAGGAAGACGAGAACGCGGTCGAAGATGCGCTGCCCGTCGAGACGGCGCAGCAGCGGCGCTCCCTCGACTCCGCTCGACAAGGAGCCGTGCAGCGCGAAATAGAGCGCCAGGCCGCCGCCCATGGCGACCATGCTCATCAGCAGTTCAGGGGTGAAGCCGTGCCAGATGGCCAGGCTGTATTCGGGCGTCCCGCCTCCCAGGACGGCACGGACGGCTGCATCGAGCGCCGGGCCGACCGTCATCGAAGGGATGATCCCGACCACGAGGCAGGCCAGCACCAGCAGCTCGACCGGAAACCGCATCCAGCGGAGTGGCTCGTGGGGCGTGCGCGGCAGGCCGGCCGGTGCCGGACCGAAGAACACGTCGCGGATGAAGCGCAAGGAATACGCGACGGTGCAGGTGCTGGCCACGGTGACGATGTAGGGCAGCGCGTCATCGAGGAGGGAGCCGTCGTGGGTCTCGATCGTCTCCGCGAAGAACATCTCCTTCGACAGGAAGCCGTTCAGCAGGGGGACGCCGGCCATGGCGGCGGCGGCGACCATCGCCAGGGTCGCCGTGATCGGCATGAACCGCCACAATCCGCTGAGGCGCCGGATGTCGCGCGTGCCGCTCTCGTGATCGATGATCCCCGCCGCCATGAACAGCGACGCCTTGAAGGTCGCGTGGTTCAGGATGTGGAAGATCGCGGCGACGATGCCGAGCGGGGCGTCAAGCCCGATCAGGAGCGTGATCAGCCCGAGGTGGCTGATGGTCGAGTACGCCAGCAATCCTTTGAGATCCTGCTGGAAGACCGCAACGTACGCGCCGAGGACGAACGTGATCAGGCCGGCGGATCCGACGAGCCAGAGCCACTCGTCCGTTCCTCCGAGCGCCGGCCACATGCGGACGAGCAGGAAGACCCCGGCCTTCACCATCGTGGCGGAATGGAGATAGGCGGAAACAGGCGTCGGGGCCGCCATGGCGTGCGGCAGCCAGAAGTGGAACGGAAACTGCGCGCTCTTGGTGAACGCGCCGAGGAGGACGAGCAGGAGGGCCGGGGTGTAGAGGGGATGCGACCGGATCAGGTTCCCGGATGCCAGCACTTGGTCGAGATCGTAGCTGCCGACGATGTGCCCCAGCAGCAGCACTCCGGCAAACAGGCATAGCCCGCCCGCGGACGTGACGGTCAATGCCATACGCGCGCCGTCGCGGGCGGGTGCGTTGTGGTGCCAGTAGCCGATCAGCAGGAAGGAGAAGAGGCTGGTCAGCTCCCAGAAGAAGACGAGCTGGATCAGGTTGCCCGACAGCACGATGCCGAGCATCGCGCCCATGAACGCGAGCAGGAAGGAGAAGAACCGCGGCACGGGATCAGCCGGGGACATGTAGTAGCGCGCGTACAACACCACCAGGAACCCGATGCCGGCGATCAGCACAGCGAACAGCCAGGCAAAGCCGTCCATCCGCAGCGTGAAGTCGAGGCCGAACTCGGGCAGCCATTCCATTCTGGTTCGGATGACGCCACCGGATGCGACGAACGGGAAGCTGTCGGTGACCAGGGCCAGGCAAGTGAGAGCAATCGCTCCGGCCAACCAGATTTCCGCATTGCGGGCGTTGGATCGCATCAGCGCCGCCAAGCAACTTCCCGCGAAGGGCAGAGCCAGGACGACGATCAGAAGTGTGTCATGCGGCATCGCCGACGGTCCGCCTTTCCAGCGGTAGGGAGCCTCGGGACGAATTGCGGTCCCCTCCATGGTGTGGTTGGCGTGAAGAAAAGCAAGTGCCGCTGGTGAAAGGCAAAGCATGCCAATCCGATGGTTCGTGCGAACGCGTCGGGATGGCCTCGACAAGCCAGGCGCCGACGCATCCTTATGGGTAAAATCGCGCATCGCGGCCGCGAGCGCGTCCACGGCGTCGTCCGGCGCCGGGTCCGGCACGCCGAACACCGCCCTCACCTCGTCGCCGGCGACCTTGTCGGCGACGCCACCCGCCGCTTCGATGGCCCACGCGGCACGGCCGCGGAACTCCGCGAGGAAGGCCGCGACGTCGCGCGGCGGGAGATCCTCGCAAAGGGCGCTGAAGCCGCGGATATCCGCAAACAGCACCGTCGCCTCCTGCGCCCGCCCGACGTCCGGAACGGTCCGGGACTGCGTCCCCGGTTCGCGAGGTGCCGCGAGATCGGGTCCGGGATTGGAGGGCCGCGCGGCGGAGCGAAGATTCCACGCGGCGCGGAGGCTCCCCGCGCCCGGGCCACGCCGATATCCGGATCGCGTGGCGATCGACCGGGCCTCGTCTGACACCGCCCGCATCAGCAACCCATGCACATGCGGTCGATGATCTGCTGCGCCCAAAGGTGCTCGCGCACGACGATGGCCGGTCGCAGGCCGCTCGTCTTCGGCAGGGCTACGGGGCGGGTGACGGAACCGACGGCGGCGACGTCGCGCTGCGCGACGTGCCGGACGGGCTCTGCCCGCGCCATCCCGGTCCCCGGCAGGCTCAGGAGCCCCGACAGCGACAGGATGAGGATTCCCGGCACGGACTGCGCCCCGGCAACGACCGATGCATCTCGATTGAAGATCATCTCCGTTGATAGAGATTCAGAATTATGAATACGACATGTCGGAGCGATTTCGAATTTAATTTGTATGGAATTCAGAAGAAATCTCAGATTATCAGCATCGCGAAGGCCTCCGATCTTCTGTGGGCTCGCGATCGTCTCGGCCAGTCCCCAATGGCCAACAATCAACGCGAGCCGCGCCCCCCCCGGGGCGGGGGGGGGGCGCGGCCGGTGTGG
>JAEWKL010000321.1 GCA_023386115.1 Pseudomonadota bacterium | reverse complement strand
CCCTCGCGCCCAGGAGCGCGAGCCGGTACTCGGCCGGGTCCCGCCCGAGCTTGTGGGCAAGTTCGTCGATGTGCGTCTCGACGGCCCATGTGGTGTACCCGGACGCGACCGACCGCAGGTAGCCGGGCAGGAGCGTGGCGTGGACGAGGTCGTTGCGGATGGCGCGGATGCGCTGGCTCTCCGCGTCGTACCAGTGGTCCGCCCCGTTGATCGCGAACGGGTCGACCGGTCCGTTGCCGTCCTGGCTCGGCGGCATGAGTTCGGGCGAGATCGAATCCGTGGGCCAGCCCGACGCGCAAGCGTGGTCGTAGGCGAGGAGCGCCCCTCTCCCGTCGGTCACCGAGCGAACCCTCTGCACGGTGGGCGAGCGCGGCTGATCGAACCTGGTGTCGTCCGACCGGGTGAAGACGAGCTTGACGGGCCGGCCTATCTCCTTGGCCGCCAGCGCTGCGGGCACGATGTACTCGCAGTAGAGGCGCCGCCCGAAGCCGCCCCCAAGGTAGGAGGTCTCGAACACGAGATCGGCCTGGTCGATCCCGAGCGCCTTGGCCACGAGCGGCAGCGTGACCGACTGCCACTGGTTACCGGCGTGCACGCGCCACGTCGTCCCGTCCTGCCAGGCCAGGGCGTTGAGAGGCTCCAGCGGCATGTGCAGCGCGGTATGCGTGCGGTAGACGCCCTCGTGCATCTCCCCGGCTTCTGCGATCCGCGTGACGGGGTCGCCCTCTTGGAAGAGGACGCCCCCGATGCCCGGATGCGCGACGAGGCGCGCGCCTTCCGCGAGCATCTGCGCCTCGCTCGCCGAGCCCCCGTCGGACTTGTACCTGACCGTGATGAGGTCGGCCGCCTTGGCCGCGATGGGCCAGCTCTCGGCGACGGCGACGAGCCAGCCCTGGCAGGTTCGCGTGGGGTCGTCGATGACGACGGTACGGAGATAGCCGGGGAGCGTGCGGGCGGCCGCGTCGTCCCAGCTCACGATGCTGTTCCCGTAACGGGTCGGCGGCAGGACGGGACGCGCGAACACCATGCCGTCGACCTTCCGGTCGATGCCGTAGACAGCGCTGCCGTTCACCTTCGAGGGCACGTCGCGGGCGGCGGTGTCCCGGTTGAGGAGCCGGCGTTCCGATGCCGGCTTCAGGGGCAGCGCCTTGAGTTCCTCTTCCGAGAACTGACGCGTGACCCGGCCGGACGAGACGATGTCGGCGTAGCTGACCGCACGCGTTCCGTGCCGGATGTGGCTCTCGCGGGCGATGCAGGCGCCCGCAGGCACCCCAAGCATGCGCGCCCCGGCCTCGAGCAGCGCGATGCGGCCGGCGGCCCCGGCGCGACTCAGCTGGTCGAAGCTCTTGTGCACGGACCAGGAGCCGCCCGTGATCATGACGCCCCATTTCGGGTCCGTGTCGACGTGCACGACCTCGACGCGATCCCAATCCGCCTCAAGCTCCTCCGCGACGACGCGCGCCAGCGCGGTACCGATGTGCTGGCCCATCTCGGCCCGGGTCACGTGGACGAGGATGCGCCCGTCGCCCCCGATCTCGTACCAGAGCGTCGGGCTGTAGCCTCCGGATGAGACGCCGCCGAACAAAGGGGCCGCATGCGCCCCGGCCGGCGCGAAGCCTGTCACGACGGCGGTACTTCCGATGGAGGCGAGGAACCATCGCCGGGTGACGTCGGCACCGCTCATTTCGGTCCCCCATTCTTTGCCTGGACGGCCAGCTTGATCGCCTTGCGTATCCGCAGGTACGCCATGCAGCGGCACAGGTTGGCGGCCATGCCGTGCGCGATGTCGCTGTCGGAGGGATCGGGGTTCTCCGACAGGAGGGCCGCCGCCTGCATGAGCTGGCCCGACTGGCAGTAGCCGCATTGCGGGGCTTGCGCCTCGATCCAGGCGGCTTGCAGGGGATGGAGCGCGCGACCGTCGCCCGCCGTCGCGGCCAGCCCTTCGATCGTGGTGACGGCGGAGCCGGCGACACTCGCCAGGGGCGTGACGCAGGAACGGCGCGCCTGGCCATCGACGTGGATGGTGCAGGCCCCGCACTGCGCCACGCCGCATCCGAACTTGGTGCCCGTCAGGCCCAGCCGGTCGCGCAGGATCCAGAGCAGGGGCGTGTCGCCGGGCGCGTCGACCTGGACGTCGACGTTGTTGACCGAGAACGAAACCAACGGGCGCCTCCCACCTCGGGCCGACGGCTCGGAGGCCGCTCGCGGCGCGGCATCTCGAACAGGGCAAGCGCAACTATATTCGAGGCGGTCGTGCGGTTTTGCCCGTTCCTGCCAATCACGCGCCTGATCGTGCCAAAGTCGCGCCACCGGCCGAGCCCGGCCGATATTGCTTGTTTCAGGATCGGCGGCGAACCTTCACCTCGGCCGGCGTCATCCGGAAATGGCGTCTGAATTCACGGCTGAACTGTGAGCCGCTCTCGTAGCCGACCTGTCTCGCCACCGCCCCCACGTCCCGCGCGCCACCCTGCAGCAGGCTCATCGCCGAGGTCAGGCGGACGATCTTGATGTATTGCAACGGCGTTTTGTAGGTCACCGACCTGAACGCGCGATGGAAGCTTCTGACGCTCATGCCCGCGACTGCGGCGAGTTCCTCGACCGACACCGGTCTTGCGGGATCGCGATGGATCGCGGACATGGCGCGGGCGATGCGGGCGTGATGGCTCGACGGTCTCGTCAAGGCGAGAAGCGCCGGCCCGTGCGGACCCTTGAGCGCCCTGTACACGATCTCGTCGGCGATGGAGGTGCCGAGCGCCAGCGTGTCGCTCGGCGAGCGCAGCGTGCGGACGAGACGTCGTGCGGCGTCGGACAAACCGGCGTCGACCGGTGCCGGCTGCAGGCCGGGCGGCAGGAGCGCCGGTTCCTCACGTGGCGAAGACGGTGCCGCGCCCGGTATGCCCGCGAAACGGCTCAGGGTCGGGAGGTCGATGTCGACGGACAGTCCCAGCAAGGGCTCGCGCTCGGTGGCCTCGCTCGAACACGCGAACGGGACCGGCATGCTGACGACGAGGTAGTTGTCCCGATCGTAGTTGATCCGCATGCCGTCGAGATGCGCCGTCTTCCGACCGCTGACCATGATGACGATGCTCTGGTCCGGCAGCGCTGGCGTCCTCTCCATCCTTTCGGTCGACCAGAACAGCTTCACCCGAGGTGCCAGCGTCCGGACGGTGCCGGATCGTGCCGAAAATCCGTAAATCCGTTGCAGTCCTCTGAAAGTCTCCAAGGCGTCGGACATGGGGGCCTCTACCGGTTGACGGGACTGCCTGCGTCGAATTCGGACCCCGGGACGGCCTGGCCGATGCCGATGCGTGCCGTCGTCCTGGTGCAAGGATCCCTCCCGGAGGCGGGGCGCCGCGATGCGCCGGCGTCCCGCTCCGTGCCGCCGCTCGTGCGCTGGCGATGGGACACGCTCGACGACCCCGCCGAGCGGCGGGTCGCATCGTGCCTGCTGCGGCCTGCCTTCCGACCTCAGCCGTTCGCCAGTCGTTCGAGGAGGCGCTCGGCCGCCGGCCCGGACGAGGCCGGGTTCTGGCCGGTGATCAGCAAGCCGTCGGCCACCACGTAGGGCGCCCAGTCATCGGCCTTGGTGAACCTGCCGCCGTTCCGCCTGAGTTCGTCCTCCACCAGGAACGGGACCACCTGGGTGAGCCCCACGGCCTCCTCCTCGGTGTTCGTGAAACCCGTGACGTTCCTGCCATCGACGAGCGGCCTTCCGTCCGGGGTCTTCGCGTGGCGCAGGACGCCGGGGGCGTGGCAGACGAGGGTGACGGGCTTGCCAGCCTGGAGCGTGGTCTCGATCAGCCTGACCGAGACGGGATCCTCCGCGAGGTCCCACAAGGGCCCATGCCCGCCCGGATAGAAGACGGCATCGAAGCCGTCATGGGTCACGCCGTCGAGCCGGACCGTGTCCGCCAGGGCCGCGTTGGCCTCGCTGTCCGCCTCGAAGCGGCGGGTCAGGTCCGTCTGGAAGCTCGGCTCGTTGCTCTTGGGGTCGAGCGGCGGCCGGCCACCCTTGGGCGAGGCCAGCACGACCTCGGCGCCCGCGTCCTTGAACGCGTAGAAGGGCGCGGCGAGCTCCTCCAGCCAAAAGCCGGTCTTGCGGCCGGTGTCGCCGAGCTGGTCGTGGGAGGTCAGCACCATCAGGATCTTCATCGTCGTTCTCCGTCGTCAGAGGGGGCGTTGCGGGGTACGGCGGCTCGAACAGCCGCGCGTTCATTCGCCGGCGTGTCAGTTCCGGGGCGCGGGCGCCTCGGCTTCGGCGCGCTCGACGACCGCGTCGTGTGCCTGCCGGGCCTTGATTCGCTGGTGCGAACCGTCGACGCGGCGGGCCTCGTCGGTAGCAGACATGCGGACGGTGCCGATGGCCTCCAGCATGATGCGCTCGTCGGCCAAGGCGGCGGAGCCACCGAACAGGGCGGCCCCGAACTCGGCGAACAGCAGGGAGGGTATCAGGGCGTGCGTGGCGTGGAATGTCATCGTCACTTTCCTGGCTTGAAGCCGTTGAGTAGACCGGTCGTCTCTGTCATTGGCGAGCATCGACCGAGTCCGACATCGACTCGTGCGATCAGGCCGGCCGTGGGTTGAGGATGCGCTGCGTGGCAGCCATCGCGGCCTCGAACGGCGCATCGGCGCGGACGATCTTGGCCATGAGGCTTGCACCCAGCCACAGGTGGTAGAGCGTCTCGGCGGTCGCGCGCGGCTCGCCGTCGACCTCGAGCGAGCCCTCGGCGACGCCTGCCTTGATGGCGTCGGTCACCCGCTCGATGATGCCGGCCGTGCCGCTCTTGAGCGCAAGGCGCATGGGCTCGGACAAGTCCGAGACCTCTGCCGCGAGCTTCACTGCGAGGCACTTGCGCTGGTAGTCGATGCTGCCCTGCGTCGCCTGCCACTTGCGCCAGTAATTCATCAGGCGCTCGGCATGGCTGAGACCAGGCTCTGCGAGCGTAGCGTCGATGTCAGCGAGGTAATCCTCGAAATAACCCTCCAGCAACGCCTCGCCGAAAGCTTCCTTCGAACCAAAATAGTGATAGAAGGATCCCTTCGGGACCCTGGCCGCAGCGAGGATCTCGTTGAGGCCGACGCCGGAGAACCCCTTTGCGCCCACGATACGATGGGCGGTGTCCAGGATGCTTTGCCGGACGTCGATGTTGCCGTTCGCGTATGCCATGACCAACGCATAGCTCCGATTAGACCGGTCGTCTAGAGGCGTCCCGCAGAGTGTTCGAGGCTGCGTCCATGAACCCGCTCGATGGGCAACACGCCGACGAACCCGCGGCCAGGCCGGCCGCCGCCCGCCGCATGGCGATGGGATGGGGAGCGGAGATGCCGGAGCCGCCGGCAAGGGCCGCGACGGTGAGCGAGCCCGCTTGGGCTCATCCGCCAGCCCGGCGGACGTGGCCGACCATGCAGGCCGTCATCAGGCCGGACACCCCGTAGATGCCGGCGGCCCGTGCGACCAGCCGGAGGCCATGGGCTTCAACGAGGCAACCGACGACGGTGAGCATGGCGCGGCCCTGGGCAAGTTCGATTTCGGACCTTGGGCCAAGGATCCTGAGACCTGTTCAATGACGCTCCACCGGCACGATGATCGACGGAAAGGTCACGCGCGAGCATGCCGGAATCCTGCCGCGTCCGGTCATCCTGGGCGCAGGCTCGGCCGTCGGCGCGGTCTGGGTAGCGATGCCTCTGGAGCCGGCGGCGGGCGCACCCGGGCGACAGGGCTGGTTCAACGCGTCGCAGTCCTGCGCAGGACGGAGCGGACGACGAGGACGTGGCCGGGCGTGATGGCCGCGAGATAGGCGCGGCCGAGCAGGTTGCGGCATCGCACGACCGTGGTGGCGACGAGATCCTCCCCTCCATCCAGACGCTGGCTCAGGAGGAGCGAGAGGCGGAAGTCGAGGTGGCGGTCGTCCTCGCCCAGCACGATCTCCCGGTCCGAGCGTGAGAGCACGGGGAAGAAGTCGATCCGGTCCCGTCCTCCGGTCTCCAGCCGGGTCCGGATCTCGCCCGATGTCCGCACCCCGAAGGGGCGCACGGCCGCGTCGCGCAGCCACATGGCCGTCGTGACCCAGGCGGCCGGGTTCGAGAACGCCTCCTCGGCAAGCCTCGACACGTCGTGCGGCCCCGGCCCGGGCAACCTCACCGCGAAGGCGTCGGCGAGGTCGGCGCCGGCGTACCAGGAGGTCAGGGCGCAGTCGGAGGGCAGCGGGACAGGTCTGACGTCGGTTCGCTTCCGTGGTGGCGGGGACAGATCAGGCATCATGCGACGCTACTGCGACCGGGCACAGGAAGCGAGGGCCTGGGCGGAACGTGCTCGCGCGGTGAGCGGCGCAGGGTCTTCCGCGCGACGGCCGCGCCGAGCTCCGTCGCCGGTACGCTTTTCAGCGCGCCGTTGAAGGGGCGCCGATGGCGGTTCGGACCGGGCGGCAGAGGACGGTGTCGGTGGCCGTCACCCCGTCTCCTTCGGATCTCAGGGGCCAATGTCGTGTTCCGCTTGCGCGCCCGGGGCTGCGCGCTCAGGTCGTCCGCTCTGCCGGCCTCGCCCGCAGAAGGGGCAGCGGGAGCAGGGCCGCGAGCGCGATGGCCGCCGTCAGCCACCACGCGCGCTCGTAGGCCGCCAACCGCCCGAGTGCCGTGTCCGGCCCACCGATGACGGCCACGAAGATGGCAACGCCCAAAGCGAGGGCGGTTTGACGGACCATGTTGAGGACGCCCGACCCGGTCGCGAACGAGGAGGCCGGGAGCGCCGCAGTCCCGGCTCCCATCACCGTCGGGAATGTCAGCCCGACGCCCACGCCCAGGAGCACCATGCCGGTCACGGCGACCGGCATGCTCGGCTCGAGCCCCGGCACCACGGCCCACCACGCCATGCCCGCCGCGAACAATGCGACGCCGAGCGCGACGACGGCCGCGGGACCGATGCGCGTGATCAGGCGGCCGGCCAGGAGGAGCGAGGTCACCGGCACGAGAAACGGGCCCGGCGCGATGGCGAGACCCGCCTTCAACCCCGACCAGCCCCAGCCATCCTGCAACCAGAGTGCGATCGACAGGAGCATGGCCCCGAAGGCGATCGAGTAGGGCGCCAGGATCAAAGCAGCCCCGGTGAACGGCCGGATGCGCAGGAGCGCGGGGTCGATGAACGGATTGGCCGAACGCAGGCAGTCGACGACGAAGAGCACGAGGAGAAGAAGCCCAGTCCCGAGCGTGAGCGCTGTCGGCCCCGAGGCCCAGCCCCACTCCGCCGTCTTCATGATGCCGTAGGTCAGGACCCCGACGCCGACCGTCACGAGGGCTGCACCCCAGGCGTCAGGCCGGCGCGCCGCGTGCCCGGGGACAGGGGGTAGGTGTCGAATGCCGATGACGAGGGCCAGAACGCCGATCGGCACGTTGATGAGGAAGATCCAGCGCCAGCTCCATGCGACGAGGAAGCCGCCGACGACCGGACCGAGCGCCGCGGCGAAGCCGCCGATCGCCGTCCAGGTGCGGACCGCGTGGCCGCGCCGCGCCGGCGGGAAGGCGGCGAGGAGAAGGCCGAGCGAGGTCGGTGTCATCAGGGCCGCGCCGGCCGCCTGAACGACGCGGAACGCGACCAGCATCGTGACGCTCGTCGCCGCCGCACAGGCCGCCGAGGCGAGCGTGAACACGGCGACGCCGAGGAGGAAGCTGGCGTCGCGGCGGTGACGCTCGGCGAGCCTGCCGAAGAAGACCAGGAGTGCCGCGTAGGCGATCGCGTAGCCGTTCAGGATCCAGGACAGTCCCGCGAGACCGGCCTCCGTGAAGTCCCGGGCGATGTCGGGAAGCGCGACGTTGACGATGAACAGGTCGAGATTGGCGAGCACGATACCGACGCAGACGATGGCCAGCACCCGGTTGGGCCGGATGGGTCGCGCCGCCGGCACGATCGTCTCCTTCACTGAGGCGTGCTCGCCCGCCGGCAAGGCCTGAGCAGGCGCAGAAGGAACGGTTGGGTGAGCGGTCACGTCGCACCTCCGATCAGTCATTGGATTTGTGTTTAGGATATGCGGCCGACCATGCTCAGCAGCCTCGGCCGTGCAGATCTCGAACCGACCGCTCGCCGACCGCCGTCGCCGACCGCCGTCATGGCGCCTGCATAAAGCCTCGGTGTCGAGGTCGTGCATGTCGGCCAGACTCTCGCCCCCCAGCGCTTCCAGCGTCCGGGCGTCGGCCGGGCCGCCGCCCCGGATGCCCTCGGGCGGCGACCGCACTCATCCTCGCTCTCGATGCGTTCGGGTTGAAAGGCCCCGGACGGATGCGCCCACGGAGGCCCGTCAGCCCCCGACCTGCAACGCGGCTTCGAGGTGCGGGCCGGTCTGGGCCCACAGCTGCCCGATCTGCTGCGCCGTCGGGTCGGGGAAGATCGAGGTCCGGCCTTCGGCAAGACCCTGGACGATGTTGGCGGCCGCAACCTCGGGCGACGCCTTCTCCAGCGGGAGGTTCCTGGCCAGATCCGTGTCGACGGGACCGGGATAGATTCCGACGACGGTGACCCCGGACTTCGCCAGGGTGCCGCGGAGGCCTTGGGTCAACGACTGCAGGGCGGCCTTGGAGGCGGAGTAGCCGGCCAGGAGCGGCACGGGCGCAAGGCCGACGATGCTGACGACATTCGCAACCGTCCCCGAGCCGCGCCCGATCAGATATGGCAGGAAGGCCCGGACGACCCGCAACGTGCCGTAGTAATTCACGTTCATATCGTTCTCGACCGCGTCCTGAGTGGCGGAGATCCAGTCGCCGAACGCCATGGTGCCGGCGTTGTTGACGAGGATGTCGAGGTCCTGCGCGGTGCCGGCAGCCGCGGTGACGGATGCGTCGCTGGTCACGTCGAGCGGCAACGGGACGACCCGGCGATCGCCGAAATCAGGCAGGGACGCCACGCTACGCGCGGCGGCGTAGACCTTCGCCACATCCGCCTTGAGCAATTCGCGGACGACGGCGGCACCGATGCCGCGGTTGGCTCCCGTGACCAGGACGACCTTGTTCTGCAGGGACATGATCTTTCCTCCGATCGGCATCGCGCCCCGGACAGGTCTCGCGGTGAGGTAAACCGATCTGTTTACATCATCCGCATGTAAACAGATCGGTTTACCTCGTCAAGGCTGTCCGTTATGGTGTCGTGGGTTTGGAGGGAGGCCGATGGCCGGCGACGCGCGGGGCGAGGAAAAGCGGCGAGAGATCGTGCGGCAGGCTTTCGACCGCTTCTACGACGGCGGGTTCCACGCGACCGGCGTCGACGCGGTCCTCTCCGAGAGCGGCATCTCGAAGCGTACGCTGTACAAGTATTTCCCGACCAAGGATGACCTGATCGAAGCTGTCCTGGATCTCTACGGACAAGTCATCGTCGGAAAGCTCTTCGATCCCGTGGCGGCTTTGAACGAGGAACCGCGCCGGCAGATCATGGCCTTCTTTGATGCCCGAAAGGAGATGATCGACGCGAATCCGACGCGAGGCTGCCTGGGCATCAAGGCGGCCCAGGAATTCGCCGGCAAGCACGCCGGCTTGGCCGCGCACGGGAAGCGGGCTGCACTTTCCGTCGAGCGACGCTTCGTCGAGCTCTGCGAGCGAGCCGGGTTCGAGAAGCCGGTCGAGGTCGGCGAGCAGATCAACGTGCTGTTCCAGGGAGCCCTGCTGCTGTCGCAGGTCTACGGTGACAGTTCACCCTTCGTGTCCGCCAAGCGGGCGGTCGCGGCGCTCCTGGAGGCCGCCGACAGGCCTATGTCGTCGGGCCGTACCCCGGACCATTCATGATGCCGCGCTCGTACCATCAGGTGACCGGCGCCAGGGACGCGGCGAGCCCGTCGCTGTCGAGCGACCCGGCGGGCGAAGGGGTGGTCGACCGACAGACGTGACTTGACTGACGGACGTGTCTCGCGACGTGGAATTTGGCCAAGGGCTCGGCGGAGAGCGTGACATCTGCGGACGCGAGGTTGCCGGTCGGTTGCGAGAGGATCCGAGGCCCGATCAGCGGCAGGCGGCCACACGCCGTCATAGCCTCGCGCCTTGGCATCGACAGGTCGCTGCCAAGAATACGCCCGTGGCACCCCCTGGCGAGGCAGGACGCACGGCCCCCGACATCGTCTCGTCGCAGGTCCGCCAACGGCGAGGAGCGCCTCATTGCGAATATGGGCAATTGCCGCCATCTGGATGCAGGCATGAGACCGCGGACATTATCGGAGCGAGAGCCACGTATGGACGACCTGCCACCGGAGGCTTGCAGCTGCTCCGCCCTGCGGCAGGCGGCCAGGCACCTGACGCGCCTCTATGACGAGGTGCTGGCTCCCACGGGCCTCGGCCTCAACCAGTATTCCATCCTTGCCAAGGTCGACCGTCACGGCGAGCCGTCCGTGCAGCAGCTCGCCGCACTTCTGGTCATGGACCGCTCGACCCTGGGGCATCTTCTGCGACCACTGGAAAGGCGCGGTCTCGTGACTGTCCGCCCATCGACGAGCGATGGCCGGAAACGGGTCGTCGCGCTCACCCTGGAGGGAGGCGCGCTTCTCGGCTCAGCCAGGCCGCTCTGGAAGTCCGCCGAGGAAGGGTTCCAGGCCAGCTTCGGGCAGGATGAGGCGGCCGGTCTGCGGAACCTGATGCGCCAGGTGACGACGGTCGACCTGCTGGACTCGGCAAATCCGGCGGTCGCGGCGCGCTGAAGCATTTTCCGACGAAGCGGATCCCGGTTCGTCGCAGAAGATGCGGCAAGATCGAAGGCCTGGAGCCAAGATCGAAGACCTGGAGCACTGCCCGATTGCAGCGTGATCGGGCAGTGCTCCAGGCGTGCGGTTGACGGACAGCGGGTGGGGCCGGTTCGTCTCAGGCGTTTCCGAGCCTGTTCTGGTAGACCGATAAATGCGTGTAGGCGGCCGCAAGCAGCGGCGTCTCGATACCCGCCCCCGCGGCGGCGCGCACCAAATCGCCGATAATGTTCTCAGCCTCGACCGGGCGCCCCTTCAGCAGGTCGCGGTACATCGAGGACGTCAGGGGTGAGCCCTTGGCCGTCAATTGATCGCGCGCCGCGGTCAGGAATGCCTCCGACGGGCCGGTGCCGACCGCCCGGACCGTCGCAACTGCCTCGTCGAGGACGGCGAGCGAGAAGGCCGAACCGCCGGGCACGGCCTCGATCTCTCCGATGGGCCCACGCATCAGGCACGTCACGGCGCCGATGGATGCCAAGAGGATCCACTTCTCCCACATCTCGCGCCGGATCTCGCGGGACAGGCGCGGCTGGAAGCCGCCCGCCTGCATCACGTCGTGCAGGGCCTCGATACGCGGCGTGATGTTGCCGTCGAGTTCCCCATAGGCGAGTTCCTGGAGCGGCGTGAGGTGCACCACGCGCCCCTCCTCGTCGAGGATGGTCGCGATCTTGAGGGCGCAACCGACCAGGTTGTCGGGCGAGAAGCGCTCCGCCAGGGTTGTCATGTGGCGCATGCCGTTCAGCACGGGCAGGATCATCGTTTCAGGCCCGACGGCCGGCCGCAGGTCGTCGAGCGCAGCGTCGAGTTGGAAACCCTTCACCGACAGCAGGACGGCGTCGAAGGGCCCGTCCAGGGTGTCGTCGGTCACGAGATGCGGCTCGACGGTCGCGTCGCCGAGCGGGCTGACGATCCTGAGGCCGTCGCGACGCAGGCGTTCGGCACGGCCCGGACGGACGAGGAACGTCACGTCCCGGCCAGCCTGGACGAGCCGGCCCCCGATGTAACCGCCGGTCGATCCGGCCCCCACGACGAGCAGGCGCATGGTTTTCTCCTGTTGAGCGAGAGCGGGCTTACGCCGTGGTACCGGTCACCCGTTCGGCGAGCGCGGCGAGCTTGGCATCGAGGCTTCGAGCCGCGGCGAGGCACGCTTCATCCGCAATGTTGCCCATCAACGTGGAGGGCACGTCGTAGGCGAGGCGCGTCGTGCCCGAGGCCTCGTCACGGTAGATGACGACCCGGACGGGCACGTTGAGGCCGGCCCGGATGTCGTGGCGCAGCATCGTGACGGCGATGAGCGGGTTGCCGAGGGTGTACATCACGACCTTCGCGTCCTGCCCGTAGAGCTTGAGCCAGTCACCGTGGTCGAGCGTGAGGAAGCGGGTGAAGCCGCTTGGTCCGAGATGCTCCTCGATGCGGCTCCGGAACTCCCCCTCCCCTCGCGCACCGCCCGGGAGGGCCGGCCAGCCGACCTCCTCGATCGACCCGACGGCGGTTTCGAAGGCGGCCACGACCGCCTCGTACGACCGCGCGGTGACGTGCACGACGTGTTGGACGCGCAGTTCCTGGATCATCGTCGTTCGCCCGTGATCACACGTCCGAGCCGGACACCCATCGGGGCATTTATGTGCAATTGCCCCTATTTGACAAGCGGGTGACGGGCGGGCCGCCTCGCGTCGTGCCGAAGGCCTGTCGGAACCGCTGGCCCGCCGGCAGTGACCGGCACGCCATCGCCGGTGCCCTGCCTGAGCGGGTCTCGCCCGCCGGCGCGACTGGAACCGACATGAACGCAGGGGCCGGACAGGCCCGATCCCGCCGCACCCGACCTCTCGATGGTCCCATCGTCGCGACGATGATGTGAATCGGTCGCAAGCCAGGATCGAGCGGTGTCATGGAGCAAGGCGGACGGGTCGCCCAGGTCCGCCCGGTCGGCCGCTGGGACATCCCATCTGCATCCCGTCCTCATACGCTCCCTCGCCGCCATGTGTGATCCGGCACGGCGGCAGGACGACCGGGCAGCGGCGGCATTGACGTTCATCCCATCGCAAAATAAATGTCGATCATCATAAATGATGCGGTCGGGAACGACCGTCGAGGAGCGGTGCGATGGACCCCAAGGCCTTCCTGGTGCTGACCCCGCTGGCCCTGGCGGCGTGCTCGCCGGCCGAGACCGCCGTGCCCGCGGAGCCGCCGCTGGTGCAGATCATCGCGGTCGCCCCGGGGACGGCCGGCGTCGCGCGCTACACCGGCGTCATCCGCGCCCGGACGGAGAGCAACCTGGGCTTCCGCGTCGGCGGCAAGATCTCCGAGCGCCTCGTCGACCCGGGAGATCACGTGCGGCTCGGGCAGCCGCTGATGCGCCTCGACCGGACCGACTTCACCCTCGCGCTCAACGCCGCCCGCGCCTCCGTCGAGGCGGCCCGGGCGCAGATGATCAAGGCCAAGGCCGACGACGAGCGCAGCCGCAAGCTCGTCGGCGAAGGCTGGACCTCGAAGCAGACCTACGATCAGAACAAGGCCGCGGCGGATGCGGCCATCGCCCAGTTCGCCAACGCGGAGGCCCAGGCGAGCCAGGTCTCCAACCAGGCCGGGTATTCCGAACTCCAGGCCGGTGCCGACGGCGTCGTGATGGAGGTGCCGACCGAGCCGGGGCAGGTGGTCGCCGCCGGCCAGACGGTGGTGAAGCTCGCCCGGGACGGCGCCCGCGAGGCGGAGGTTTTCCTGCCGGAGGGGAGCCGGCACCTCGCGAAGGGGGCCGCGTCGGCAACCCTCTATGCCGAAGGCGAGGCGACCTACCCGGCCACGCTCAGGGAGCTCTCCGCCACGGCCGACCCGGCGACGCGCACCTATCGCGCCCGCTACATCCTGTCCGGCGGCGGCGAGGCCGCGCCGCTCGGGGCGACCGTGACGCTGCGGCTCAAGCCGCTGGAGACAGGACGCGTGGGCTCGGTCGACGTGCCGCTCGGCGCCCTGTTCGACAGCGGGCAAGGCTCGGCGGTCTGGAAGTTCGACGCCGACACCGGAACCGTCACCGCGCAAGCAGTCTCCGTCGCCCGCCTGTCGGAGGAGAGCGCCCAGGTCGTGTCCGGCCTCAGCCCGGGCGACCGGATCGTCTCGCTCGGCGCCCACCTGCTCAAGGCCGGCGAGGCGGTGCGTCAGGCCCCCTCGAGCCTCACGGGAGTCGCCCGATGACCGGCTTCAACCTCTCCGCTCTGGCGGTTCGCGAACGCGCCGTCACGCTCTTCCTGATCATCGCGGTGACCGCCGCCGGCGTCTTCGCCTTCCAGAAGCTCGGCCGCGCGGAGGACCCGGCCTTCACCGTCAAGACGATGGCGGTCTCGGCCGCCTGGCCCGGCGCGACGACCTCGGAGATCCAGCGGCAGGTGGCCGACCCCCTGGAGAAGCGCCTGCAAGAGCTCGTCTACTACGACCGGGTCGAGACCACGGTCCGGCCTGGCATCATGCTGATGAAGGTCTACTTCAAGGACAGCATGCCGCCGGCGAGGCTGCAGGCGGAATTCTACCAGGCGCGCAAGAAGCTCTCCGACCAGGCCTCCACCCTGCCGCGCGGCGTCCTCGGGCCGCTGTTCAACGACGAGTTCTCGGACGTCTACTTCGCCCTCTACGCGCTCCAGGCCCAGGGCCTGCCGCATCGGCACCTCGTGCTGCGGGCCGAGGATCTGCGCCAGCGGCTGCTGCGCGTGCCCGGCGTCGAGAAGATCAACATCCTCGGCGAGCAGACCCAGAAGATCTACGTCGAGATCTCCTACCAGCGTCTCGCGACGTTGGGCATCACCGGACAGCAATTGCTCGCGGCGCTGGCCAACCAGAACGACGTGACCCCGGCGGGCTTCGTCGAGACCACCGGCCCGCGCGTGTATCTCCGGCTCGACGGCGCCATCGACGGCCTCGACACGATCCGGAACCTGCCGGTCGCGGCGGGCGAGCGCAGCCTCAAGCTCGGCGACATCGCCGAGGTGAAGCGCGGCTACGAGGACCCGAAGGTCTTCGCGATCCGCAACGACGGCGAGCCGGCGCTGATGCTCGGCCTCGTGATGAAGCCGGGCTTCAACGGCCTGGCGCTCGGCGCGGCGCTCAACGCAGAGGAGGCGGCGATCCACCGTGAACTCCCGACCGGCATCACCTTCACCAAGATCACCGACCAGGCGAAGGTCATCGACGACGCCATCCACGAATTCATGGTGAAGTTCTTCACCGCCCTCTCGGTGGTCATCGTCGTCAGCCTCGTCGCCCTCGGCTTTCGTGTCGGCATCGTCGTGGCGCTCGCGGTTCCGATCACGCTCGCGGCCGTGTTCGTGGTGATGATGGTGACCGGGCGCGACTTCGACCGCATCACGCTGGGTGCCCTGATCATCTCGCTCGGCCTGCTCGTCGACGATGCGATCATCGCCATCGAGATGATGGTGGTGCGCATGGAGGAGGGCGTCGACCGCGTCGAGGCCGCGACCCATGCCTGGAGCGCCACCGCGGCGCCGATGCTGACCGGCACCCTCGTGACCATCGCGGGATTCCTTCCCGTGGGCTTCGCGGCCTCGACGGCGGGCGAATATGCCGGCAACATCTTCTGGGTGGTCGGCTTCTCGCTCATCATCTCCTGGATCGTGGCGGTGACCTTCACGCCCTATCTCGGCGTCAAGCTCCTGCCCGACATCAGGACGGTCGAGGGCGGCCACGAGGCGATCTACGCCACGAAGAACTACCAGCGCCTGCGCCGGGTGGTGCGGGCCTCCGTCGACCACAAGTGGCTGGCGGGGGGAATCACGGTCGGGCTGTTCGCCCTCGCGGTCGTCGGCATGGGCCGTGTCGAGAAGCAGTTCTTCCCGAATTCCGAACGCCCCGAACTCATCGTCGAGGTGACGCTGCCGACCGGCTCGGCCTTCGCGACGACCGAGGCGAGCGTCAGGACGATCGAGGCGGCCGTCCGCGAGCTTCCCGAGGCGCGCGAAATCACGAGCTACATCGGTCAGGGCATGCCGCGCTTCGTGCTCTCCTTCGACCCCGAGCTGCCCGACCCGGCCTTCGCGCAGATCGTCGTCCAGACCTCCGACGCCACGTCCCGCGACGCGCTCCGGATCAAGCTCCGCAAGCTCGTGAGCGACGGGCTCTTCCCCGAGGCGCGCGTGCGCGTGCTGCAGATCGTGTTCGGCCCGCCGATCCGCTTCCCCGTGGCCTTCCGCGTGATGGGCCCCGAGCCCGCCGTCATCCGCCGCACCGCCGCGGAGGTCAGGGACGTCATGATGGCGAACCCGAACATGAGGCTGGTGCACCTCGACTGGGGCGACAAGACCCCGAGCCTGCACCTCGTCCTCGACCAGGAGCGTCTTCGCCTGATCGGCCTGACGCCGAAGGAGGCCGGCCAGCAGCTGCAGAGCTATCTCAACGGGACGCCCGCGACGCAGGTGCGCGAGAACCTGCGCTCGGTGGACGTGCTCCTGCGCAGCCCGGGCCCGGAGCGACGCTCGCTCGGGGAGATCGGCGACCTGACCCTGACCACGCATGACGGGCGGCAGGTGCCGATCTCGCAGGTCGCCCACCTGGAAAGCCGCAACGAGGACGCAGTGCTCAAGCGCTACAACCGCGAGACCTACATCCGCGTGCAGGGCGACGTGCTCGACGGCAAGCAGCCGCCGGACATCCACGCGCAGATCTTCCCCGCGCTCGAGCCGATCAAGGCCAAGCTGCCGCCCGGCTACCGGATCGACACGGCCGGCGCGGTGGAGGAAAGTGCCAAGGCCATGAACGCGCTGGTCGCGGTCTTCCCGCTGATGCTGATCGTGACGCTGACGGTCATCATGCTGCAGGTGCGCTCGTTCACGACGATGTTCATGGTGTTCGCCACCGCGCCGCTCGGGCTCGTGGGCGCTGCACCGACGCTGCTGCTCTTCCATCAGCCGTTCGGCTTCAACGCGATCCTCGGCTTGATCGCCCTGTCGGGGATCCTGATGCGCAACACGCTGATCCTGGTCGACCAGATCCACCACGACCGTGCGGCAGGTCTGTCGGACTACGAGGCCATCGTCGAGTCCACGGTGCGCCGGGCCCGTCCGGTGATCCTGACGGCCGCCGCCGCGATGCTCGCCTTCATCCCGCTGACGCACTCGGTGTTCTGGGGCGCGCTGGCCTACGTGCTGATCGGCGGCGTCGGCGTCGGGACCCTGCTGACCCTCCTGTTCCTGCCGGCCCTCTACGCTCTCTGGTTCCGGGTTGGTCGAGAGCCCGTCGCGGCAGGCGTCGCCCCCGGTTTGCACGCGGTACCGCTTCGGACCGAGCCTTGATCCGGAGACACGGGGTCATGTCCCGATGGCGGGACATTCCGGAATCGCGCCGTGAGCCCCAGAACC